>NZ_FOUU01000009.1 GCF_900114975.1 Thermodesulforhabdus norvegica | reverse complement strand
CTGGGTAGCTATGTCCGGAAGGGATAACCGCTGAAAGCATCTAAGCGGGAAGCCCACCCCAAGATAAGAGCTCCCTGGATGTCGCAAGACATCCTGAAGGCCCCTTGAAGACTACGAGGTTGATAGGCCGGGCGTGGAAGCGTGGTAACACGTGGAGCGAACCGGTACTAATGGGCCGATCGGCTTGGCCATCTCAAAAAGTCAGGACTGTCCGCTGAGCGCAGAAAGAAACCCCTATTCCGGGAAGAAATAAAGAAGAGGATCGGTGGCAATAGCGAGGGGGAAACACCCGTTCCCATCCCGAACACGGAAGTTAAGCCCCTCAGCGCCGATGATACTGCGGGGGAAACCCCGTGGGAAAGTAGGTCGCCGCCGATCCTTTTTTATTGTTAAGGTCTTGCCTTTTTCGGATTTTCCGGAGGACTCCTGTGTTTTTTGTAGGTTTAAAGCGTTTTCTACTAATGCTTTCGCTGGTTTGCTTTACAGCCTGCTCCCCTGCCTATTATACCCTTCCTCCTTACCCTCCACCACCTAAGAAACAGGCCTCAGTTCCATCTTATCCTTCCACGAGGCCGGCCACGAAGGGACCTGAAGTTCAGTCCGCAGGACCGGTAGAAACTTATTCTCAACCGTCCTCAACCGCGGGGGGACCTCGTGTTCCCGAAGAAAAATCTCCTCAACGAATTGCTTCTGCCGAGTTGGTGGATCGAGCCAGAAATCTTGCCCTATCAGGTCAGGTTGATGAGGCTCTTGGCTTGCTGGAACGGGCCATCGAGATCGACGCATACAACGGTGAAGCCTTCTATGAAATGGCAAGATGCTGGGAACTTAAAGGCAATCATAACAGAGCTCTGACTTTTGTAGATAGGGCTATTTTGATTTTTGAAGGGCGGCCTGAGAGGCTTAAAAAGGCTTATCTTTTGAAGTCCGAGATTTTGATGAGGCTTGGAAGAACGGAAGAGGCTCACCGTCTTAGGTCCATGGCCCAATCCGAATAACGGAAAATTCCCATGAAAAGCTCCACTGGCTCAAGGGTTTTTATTCTTCTGCTTCTTTCGCTTATTTTGTATCTCACTTATCTCATAATTAAACCTTTTATCCATTCTATAGTGATTGCTTTTCTTATAGGCGCCTTACTTGCTCCACTTAGGATTCGTATTGAATCTCGTTTGGGCCGTCGAAGAACTCTTGCCACTGCGATTATTGTTGCCTCTGTCGTTATTGTAATCCTCGTTCCCGTTATGTTCTTCGTCTCTGCACTGATAACTCAGGCTCTTGATGTTATCGTGAAGATAAACGGGTGGGTGAGGTCAGGCGGAGTGCAACAACTTCTGGAAAGCCCTTTTGTTAGCGAATTGCTCCAGAAAATAAAACCCTTAACCGAAAGATTTGGTCTTGAGTCTCTTCATTTTCGGAGCGATGAAGTAACCCAATATGCCGTTAAACTTACCCAGTACATAGCTCAATTTGTCGTTTCTCAGGGAACTGCTTTTATCGGGAATGCCGTGGAATTGTCTCTTCAGTTTATCATTATGACGATGTTTGCGTTTTACATAATAAGGGACTATGAAAGAATTATTCGTCGCTTGAAGGATCTGTCCCCTTTGAGAGAAGATCAGGAAGATCGCATTATAGAGCGTGTGAGAGAGGTTACAAGGTCGGCATTTATCGGGACTCTTGCAACTGCCGGAGCACAGGGGCTTGCCGGCGGCATAGGTCTCGCTATTGTTGGGATTCCTGCCCTGTTCTGGGGCACAATGATGGGTCTTGCCTCTCTTATTCCCGTTATGGGTACTGCCATGGTATGGATTCCTGCATCGGCATATCTCTTACTTCTGGGTAAATGGAAGTCCGCACTGTTTCTTGTTTTGTGGTGTGCTTTGTTGGTCGGGCTTATAGATAATTTCGTCAGGCCGATTTTCATGCGAGGAAAAAACGGCTCGTCCACTTTTCTAGTTTTTATAGCAATAATGGGGGGCATGAATTACTTCGGACTTCTTGGGATTATTTACGGCCCCCTGATTTTGGGATTCCTTATGGTTATTCTTTACATTTATGAAACCGAATATCAGCACTGGTTAAGTGACAACAACGATCCAGATACTCCTTTACAACAAGACGATCGTCGAAGGGGATTTTCTCCTGACCTATAATCTGGTAGGTTTCGTGACCTTTACCTCCTATGAATACGGTATCGCCGGGTCTGGCGACATTGATGGCAATATGAATTGCCTGTCGCCTGTCTACTTCGATTGTGTAACTTTTCGATTTAGGGGCTGAAAAATGAGATTCATCCGCTGAGAATTTTTGCCATGTCACGGGCATACCCGCAATAATGTCTTCTATTATCCGTTCTGGTGCCTCAGTTCGTGGGTTGTCGCTGGTAATCACTATTAGGTCTGCAAATTTCGAGGCAACCTGTGCCATTAAGGGTCTTTTTGTCCTGTCCCGGTCTCCTCCACAACCGAATACCACGATAAGTCTTCCTTTAGTCCATTCCCGGACGCAGGATAAGGCCTTTTCCATTGCATCGGGTGTGTGTGCATAGTCTACGATTACCGAAAAACCGTTGGGCGTTGCAATGCGCTGGAGCCTTCCGTCAACCGAACGAACCTTTTCTATCCCCTTCAGGACGGACTCCAGGGGTACGTTAAATGCCAGTGTGGCGGCCACAGCTGAAAGGATGTTGTAAACGTTAAGCTTACCCAAAAGCCCTGATGATACTTTGTAGTTGATTTCGTCGTGATCTGTGCTGAGCGATGATTTTATGCGGAATTCCAAACCGTCTGGAGAATAGCACACGTCTTCCGCACTGATTTCGGCATCGTAACTTTCAATACCGTAGGTAACTATTTTTTCGTTTCTGCCTTTTGACTCAAGATGCTCGAGTATTTTTCTTCCCCACTGATCATCGATGTTAACGACCGCGATTCCATTGGCTTTGAGATATTCGGTAAAAAGTCTTAATTTTGAACGGAAATATTCTTCCATTGTGCGGTGATAGTCCAGGTGGTCTTGAGAGAGGTTGGTAAAGACGGCTACGTCGTAAAGACATCCCGCCACTCGGTGCTGATGCAGAGCGTGGGAGGAAACCTCCATCACCGCAATGTTAACACCGTCTTTATACATTTGTTGCAGTATTCCATGAAGTGCACATGGGTCTGGAGTGGTAAGGTGAGCTTCAATATGATTTGAACCCCAGCAGTAACCCAGCGTTCCAATCCTTCCGACGGAAAATCCGGCTTCAGATAAGATTGATTGAATCAATATACTTGTAGTGGTTTTTCCGTTGGTTCCCGTAATTCCTATAAGCTTGAGAGAAGATGAGGGATGTTGGTAATATGCTGCGGTGAGGAGAGGCAATATTTTTGCGGTATCTTCTACTCTGACCAAAACCGGAAGGGCATCCTTTGCGGTGCCTTCAAACATCGCCAGCTGTTCTTTCAAAGCTTTCTCATTATCGTACACAATTACAGAAGCGCCTTTGCGGACGGCTTCACCAATGAACTTATGCCCGTCTGTCCTGCTTCCTTTTAGGGCCACGAAGATGTCGCCCTGGCGAAGCTTGCGGCTGTCTGTGCATGGGCTTCCCGGGGATATAGAGGTATCTCCCAGCACATGTACCGGGTTTAAGAGGGAAAGCAATTCCCGAAGTGCCCGATTTTTCGAACCCCCTTCATGTCTTTCGGTCATGTTTGTACCTCACTTGAATATCCGATGCCTGTACAGCTTCGTTTTTTGCGGGAATTCCCAGGTAAGGAAGGACATTAGCCACTATCTCTCTAAATACGGGTGCAGCTACAATACCCCCGTAACTTGCTCCCTGAGGTGAGTGTACCACAACAGCCACAGTGATCCTGGGATCTTCGGCCGGTGCAAAGCCGACAAAAATGGAAGAAAATTGTTTGTCCGAGTATTTACCGGTTGACGGGTCGATACGCTGGGCGGTTCCGGTTTTTCCGGCAACCCTATAGCCCGGCACAGATGCCCTCGCTCCGGTACCTCCTTCAAGAGTTACTTCAATGAGCATTGTTGTAAGGATTCTGGAGGTTTGACTTGAAATCACCCGCAGGGCCTTCTCGTCTGCGTGGTTGTGACCGGACTTCAGGAGATAAGGGGTTTTTTTAATTCCGCCGTTTGCTATGGTGGCAAAGGCGGAACAGAGCTGCAAGGCCGTTACAGCTATTCCCTGCCCAAAGGCGGAGGTTGCAAGATCAAGGGGCCGCCAGAGCTTCCAGTCCCGAATTATGCCGGCCGCCTCGCCGGGAAACTCAACACCGGTGGGCTGACCAAAACCGAATTTGAGCAGGTATTGATAATATTTTTCGGCACCTAACTGAAACGCCAGCTTTGCCGCCCCGATGTTACTCGAATATTTCACGACCTGGGTGAGGGTCAGCCATCCATAGGGGTGAACGTCTTTTATAGTATGGCCGGGGACATGAAATGAACCGTTCTCGCAAAATACTATATCATTGGTGCTTGCAAGGTTTTCTTCCAGAGCTCCGGCAACTAGAATTGGCTTTACAGATGATCCTGGTTCAAACAGGTCCAAAAAGGCCCTGTTTCTGCGTATTTCCGGGGGATAGGCATGGAAGGCATTGGGGTCAAAAAAGGGCCAGTTAACCACGGCCAGAATTTCAAAGGTTCTGGGATCAATTATCACGACCTGGGCTGACTCCGGGTTGTATTTTTGAGCAATTTTTTCAGTTGCCGCTTCCGCAACCCGCTGGATATAAGAATCAATTGTCAGTTTTAGCGGCTCGTTGGTCTCTGTGGAAGGGACCTCCTCTTCCACAACCTGACGCCCCAGTGCGTCCCGCACAAACCTTTTCTTGTTCCCTTTAATAATCATGAGACTGTCAAACTCTTTTTCGATGCCTTCAAGTCCGTGCCCATCCGTTCCGACGAAACCGATTAGCTGTCCGGCAAGGCTTCTCATGGGATAAAATCGCCGGTGCTCGTAAACTACATATATTCCGGGAAGTTTCCTTGCGATTAAGGCCCGTGCCTGAAGGTCTGATATGTTGCGTCTAATCCAGAGGAATCTTTTTTTTGCTTTCAGTTTTTTTCTGATTTTTTCAGACTTCAGACCCAATACGGAGGAAACAATTCTGGCCGTCTCATCGGGGTCTGACACGAAAGCAGGATCGGCAAACACGGATGGCTGCATGACCGTGACGGCCAATGGGCGACCATATCTATCCACTATGTCTCGTCTTGATGAAGGATCTTTGGATGATGCGAAAACCTGTGCATCGTATCGTTCTAACCATTTTGAATGTTCAAAGACCTGAATTTTTAGGGCGGAAATGAGGAGAGCCATCATGCCCGTCAGGGAAGAAATCAGCAGGACGGCCAGAACCAGACTGTATCGTTTCGGATTATCTTTTTTCAGCTTCCTTCCCATGCCGTTTTTTCAGGATACTCTCTGACCTGGTCTCTCACTGGAGGCTTCTTCCGAAGAGCCGGGTAGTGCAGGACGGACTTCCACGGAAGAAGCTTCAAGAAGTCTTCGAGGGTTGTGTTCAATCCTCATTGTGAGCATGCCGCCCATAACGCTGATCTCGTAATTTTTGTCGGAAAGGTCAAGACCCTGAAGTGCCGTCTTAAAGGCGATTATTTTTTTCTTTATCTTCCGATAAACATAAACACAGACCGAGCATACTCCGACAAACATTGCGGCAAACACCCACCAGGGTGTGGCGATCACTTTACCGATGAAGAGCATGATTACAACCATAGCAAGGGCAAAGACTACCTGAAGCCCCATAATTGCGTACATATAGCCTATACCCTGATTGATTTGGGATTTTTCCGCAGAAGAAGCGTCGGCTCCTTGCCTCTGAGAAGATTTTCTAAACCACCTCATGAGATCTATCCTTTTTGTTTTCCAGTTGTTTCTCTGAAAATCCCGGTAGTAGCTTACCGTAATCGTCTCCGTATTCCGAGGCTTTTTCAAGCTGTAATTTTATAATTTCGTACCGATACCGGAGCATCTCCCTTGCCAGCCGGTACATCAGGTAAATAGCCCATCCGATCAGGACAAGGAAGGACACCAGGAGCAAAATAAAAATTACCATGTTTTCTTTTACAAAATGCACCACGCCGGTTACGGTGCGTACGGTTATGTACGGTACAAACCACAGGAAGAGTGCCGATAAAAAAACTATAACCGCAATGTGGAAAACCGAAAGGGAGTGGAAAAAAGAAAGAAGACCTTTCAGCCCTTTTCCGGGGCTTTTGATTTCGTCTAAATCGCGCGATATGGATTGGGTTTCCGTAACCGCTTTGTGGATTCGCATAATTAGTGCATAGACAAGCATCAGGCCGACCGGAACCCCAATGGAAGCGGAAAGCCATGCAGTAAAGGGAAAGTTAACGTAATGGGATATCACTCGAACGCGATAGTTCTCAATGGGGCCAATAGTATCACGCAAACTCATTTCCTCATAATAAGACAATCCCTTTCCCGGGGTTTCGTATAATATTCTTCCTTTATCGTCTTCTATAATTGTGCGATATTTTATTCCTGACTGGCTTGCAGCGGCCAGGAATATAGCAAGCTCTATCGTGAAGAGGACCAGAACTGTGACCAGCGCTGTACTTTTATCGAAGTTCATTGTCCCAGCCAAACCTCCTGCTCCCTTTTCAAGGCATACACTCAGGGAGTGCAGATGTCAAAAGTAAAAAAACACGGAGCCCTTTGTTTGAGCTGATTCAGGTGGGCTTATGAACTTCTGGAAGGTCGGATCCTATGACGGATGAAATGCGTTCTTTGCAGAAGGATGTATTGAATTTTATCGTGGAGTTTGCCAGAGAGCGCCTTGGGGTCGAGATCGGCGAAGATAAAAAAAAGCAGCTCTGTGAGCGCTTGATCCAGGCTATAAGAAAAGACTTTTGTGATGACATCTCGGCATTTTCCAGGTGGTTTGTAAGGGAACTAAACGATGATGAACGGGTATTTTTCCTCGCCAGATATGTGACCGTTAGTGAAACTTATTTTTTTCGGGATTTCGGCGTATTTACCGCTTTTCGTTATTACCTTCTGCCCGAACTGATAGAGCAAAAGAGAGTTCTAGGGAATAATGAAATCCGTCTGTGGTGTGCCGGTTGCAGTACCGGCGAAGAGGCTTATTCTCTTGCAATGATCTTTGATCAGGCCTTTAAAAGCGGTTTTATGAGCAAAGACGAATGGGTAATTTACCTGAAAGGAACGGACATAAGCCCCGATAGGATAGCCCAGGCCCGTGAAGGAGTCTATTATTCATGGTCTTTTCGTGGCACCATGCCTCCTCATTATCTCTCGTACTTCTCGATGGTCGGAAACAACGTAAGAGTCATATCTCCGGAGATCCGTGAAATGGTGAAGTTTGAGGTGCTCAACCTGATGGACCCTGTTTATCCATCCAGAGAGACCGAGACCGAAAATCTCGATTGTATCTTCTGCCGAAATGTTTTCCTGTACCTGCGGATTGAGGCAATTAAAGAAATTCTCAGGCGCTTCTACAGGTGTCTTGTACCGGGTGGGTGGCTTGTGGTTGCTGCGCCGGAGCTACATTTTGCCGACAGAGACACATGGGAAAGAGTAGTACTTCCTGGGGCAACCTTTTTGAGGAAAAAGCCACGTGCATCTTCCACCGCCCTGTCCGGTCGTATTTTTTCACCCTGGTATTGATTGGAGGATATCGTAAATAGAAGTTTTCCCATTCGATCCGAAAAAATTTCTTTCATTAAAAATTACCGAAAGTTAACGGATTTAGGGTTAACACAGGTTATAGAAAGCAAAAAAGGAGCGACAAACCCGGAAGAGGTATTAATGTCGCTCCTTGTTTACCGTACCAGGTTTGTCGATTTATTGCTTGGCGGCTCCTTCCGGTTTTGGATGGCAACCTTTACAGGTTGTGGGCGCTTTGGTTTCGGGATTTTCCTTTTTCAGATCTCTGTGGCAGTTGATACAATTGTTGTGAAAGGCCAATTTGAGATTGAGCTTTTGCTGTTCGGGAGGGAGCTTTTTCTCGCCCTTGACAGTTGCATCGGTATGACATTCCTCGCATTTCTGGACGGGATCGCCTTCCTTCCACACATTCTGACCGTTTTCGTAAACATGATGACAGTCTGCACAGGCGATACCGTAATCTTCGGCATGTTTCTTGTGGGTAAATTCAACGGGGGCTTTGGTAAGTTGTTCGTAAATGCCGGGTTTTATGACGATAACATCGGGTGCCGCCTGTTCTTCCGCCGATACCAGCGCTCCCAGAGCCACGAAAGCTCCGATAAAAACCGCAACCATTGCAATCCTTGCAAATCCGATCTTCATAAATCATCCTCCTTCTGACCTGTTCACTCGGATAGCTTTGTTACAATCCCCGACTGCAATACTAGTGAAATTTTTCATTAGAAGTCAAGAGATTCTCTAATCGCTTACCCCTGAGCAAGGAACTGTTTTATCAATTGCCTGCAATCACCATCGAAAATCCTGGCCCGGTCTTTCGGTGTCTCCAGAGTCAATAATTTATCACTAACCTTGGAGATCGCCTTATCACAGAAAAGGAATAACCTGGATGCATGTTTCTGATCCGGCTTCTTTTCTTCGACTATTTCCTCCTGAGACTCAATCTGTGGGACTGCCGGTAGATCGGGAGCTTCCGTTAAGGATGCTCTGCCGCTCATTGTGCGGGCTATTTTTTCAAAGTGTTCGGCGTTTTCCAGATTGCCCTGAGACTTTTCCAGGGAAGCCAGAACTTCGTACGCGTCTTTGAGGAAGGTTAGACTTTTATGCATTTCGAGAAGTCTGCGGCGCGCAACCTCGAGCCTTCCTAACCTCCATGCTGCAAGACCGTGATAGGCTTTGGCCGCGCTGCAATTTGGATTGCACTTCAGGCGGTTTTCCGCAATTTCTAATAGCGCTTCCCAATCGCCGTCTTCGTACAAAAGGTTCATGTACTCAACGGCAATGTGAGAACCGGGATCCTCTCTATATATTTCCCGATACCAGTCAACGAGGTCTATAACGGCATCCATTTCCATGGTAAAGCCCTTCCAATATTCTAGACTCCCGGATGTGAACTTAACGACACATCTGCATTACTGCCGACAATAGGATAGCCCGGGAAAGGCAAAAAATAAAGCCGTATCTCGTTTCCCGAGATACGGCTTTAATTTAATTTTTTCGGATTGATCAGGAAGATGACTTCAGTTCAGGGAATTCATGGTAGAAGTACTCGTGTTCACCACGAACGCCCTTCTCCTTCGCTTTTATCTCCATTTCTCGGAGTTCTACTCGCCTGATCTTACCGCTTATGGTTTTCGGAACTTCAGGTACGAACTCGATTATTCTAGGAATCTTGAATTTGGCGAGGATTTTCATGCAGTGTTTAAAGAGATCAAGGGCCAGCTCTCTTGATGGTTCGTAACCCGGTTTGAGAATCACAAAGGCCTTAACCAGTTGCCATCGTTTGGGATCGGGGCTTCCCACAACTGCAGCTTCCGCAACAGCAGGATGTTCGACAAGAGCACTTTCTACCTCGAAGGGGCCTATCCGGTAGTCGGAAGATTTGATAACATCATCAGCACGCCCCACAAACCACCAATAGCCTTTCTCGTCGAAGTAAGCCCGGTCTCCCGTGTAATAGTAGTTTCCTCTGAATGCCTCGGCCATTTTGTCAGGTGAACCAAGGTATTCGCGGAAAAGACCGATGGGCCGCCAGTTGGAAAGCCTCACGGTGATGTGGCCGATATCATCGGGTTTCGTGATTTCATTTCCTTCGTCATCAACAAGTACAATATCGTACATGAAGTGGGGCCTGCCGAAAGAGCCGGGTATCACTTTGTCTTTGTACCAGGGCGGGTTTCCGATCATGGCAGTGCTTTCTGTCTGGCCGTAAAAGTCTCTTATGACCGTGCCGGTATGCTTCTGCCAGGTCTGGATTATTTCGGGATTGAGGGGTTCACCGGCACTCACGGACTCTCTGAGGGCTTCGAACTTAAACTTGGAAAGATCTGCAATTATAAAAGCCCGCCACGCCGTCGGAGGAGCACAGAAAACGTTTACCCTGTATTTATCCACGGCACCGAGATACTTTTCGACGTTAAGGCGACCTGAATAATTAAACCCCGTAACGGTTGCCCCAACATTGAAAGGTGCAAAGAAGCAACTCCAGGCATACTTTGCCCAGCCGGGCTGGCTGAGGTTGTTGTGTATGTCTCCGGGTCTTATTCCTATTATGTTAGCGGTGGAGAGGTGTCCCAGAGGGTAGGAGGTTGCCGTGTGAACAACCCTTTTGGGCATACCTGTGGTTCCGGAGGTGAAGAAGCACAAAATTATATCGTCGGACCTGGTTTTTTCCGGCGCTGCTTCTTTTGCTTCTTTATCCACTTCTGAGTAAGGAACCCAACCGTCCTTTCCGTCGATGCATATTTTTACTTTGGGGGTCATCCCCAGGTTACCCAGGGCTTCGTCAATTATTTCTGCCGATGCAGCACTGGCGATTATGGCCGCAGGTGGGTAGGTATCAAAACGATATTCCAGTTCTTTTGCAGTCATGGTCATTGCCGTTGGGACCAGGATTATACCGCCTTTGACACTTGCAAGGCTTGCAAACCAGATTTCAGGAACGGCCGGTATCATCACATAAAGAACGTCGCCTTTGGAGATACCGTTCTTTCTCAGAAAATTCAGAAGCTGATTACTCTTTTCGGCCATTTCCTTATAGGTAAACCTTTTCTCCTCATCCGTATCCAGATCGGCCCATATCAAAGCCAGCTGATCGGGTCGTTCTTTCACGTGAATCCCTTCAAAAACTTCTTCTGCCCAGTTGAAATATTCCGGAAGAGGAGTTTTGTTCAATCTTTCAAATAATTCTTTTGATGCCTCCGCTTTTTTTTCGTCATCGGGCATGGAATTAATGGTCATAAGCTCTCGATAAAACTGGGCAAGGCTCATAGTTTTACTCCCTCCTTATTTAGTGTTTGTGGTCGTGAACGTAAAAAGGCCATTTGTGGAAGAACCATTCGTTCCACAGAAGCGGTATTATCCACCAGAAATTCCAGACCAGTGATTCCCCGTGCGGGAAACGGTGAGAAAGTTCCGTCATATGGTGGTTTCCAAGGCCCCAATGTCCCCAGTTCAGGTAGTAGTAAAAAACGTAATTAATGGCGGCAAAAACGATAACACCCACCGTGCGGAACCAGAAAGCGCCCCAGGAGTCCTTGTCCGCCATGGGGCACATATCATCGAAGTAGTGATGCCAGATCAGGAAAGGAATCAGAGTAAAGCCCGCAATCTCGGCGGCATGATACCAGAGGAAACGGATTAACTCGGCGTCGTTGGGCTTGGCTTCTTTGAGATGTTCAATGGTTTCGTGAGGTAGCCAGGCCGGGGCAATTTTGGTGCAAATCAGAGCCAGTATGTAGCCGAGTATCACTACACAGATAAAGGATATGAGTCCTTTCCATGGTTGAGGCAGGTTTATTACGCTCCACGGCTTCATTCGCCACACATTAGGGGTCATAAACAGCACTATAATCATCCATTCCCACCAGCCGAAAACCCAGTGTACGTGATTTGTGCCTGCTATATTTTCCCACCAGGGAAAGTTCAGAGCGAATGAATTGCCCAGAAGCTTTCCGTAAACCAATCCCCAGAAGGGGACGATCAAAACGGTGTAGAAAAACAGTGTAAGAAGTGAACACCACCCAAGTTCTGCAAAGCCCGCCTGAGGCTGGGTAAGATTGCTCGGACGAATGGGCCACTTACCAAACAGAATGGTTACAAAGGGATAACTGAAAAAACCGATCAGGACGAAGCAAACTACTGCACTTTCGGCAAAATGTTTCTGTTTCATGGCTTCCAGCGTTAAGGCCTGGCCGTTGGGAAGGATTGCCTTTCCGGCCGCTGCAAGAGCGTTGAGGTTGCTTTGGCTCAGGAAATTAAAACCCAGTCCCAGAATTCTATAAAAGACGACATGAATAACGAACCAAACAAGAATAAGGTTAACAATTGTTTCCACAATCCCTCGCCAGGGCTGAGGAAGATTATGAAAGGGCCAATCTCCAAAAAACATGTGTTGCCATAGACCTACAAGGATCATCATAGCCAGATATAGAACAAAGGGGTAGGGAAATGCCTTGACCGGTCCTCTGGGATCGCTAAATATATACCAGGTAATCCATGCAATTAAAGTAAAGCAAAGAAGTGATACTATTCCCGTTAAGGGCTGACCCCATCGTGGACGCAATTGCTCTGCCATAATGACCTCCAGGGATGAACAAAGGGTTGGCACTTTCCGGACAATCTACTCTAAACTGATCGGGATTTTTTTGCCTTAACCTGCACTTACACTTATCACCCCCTCCTGTGAAATACAGACATGTCTATCGTGAAAGGTTGTCTCATCCGGTAGATGCTATGACTCCCTGCTGGAAATCGAAATGAGATCAGAGAAAGGATGCGGCAACTCCTCCTGGTGCTTCCGCCTGATCAGAAAATGATTGAGGTTAACAATGAGTAGCCCACCGTGCAGGGACGAGTTTGCTTATATCGAAAGGTGTATGTTTCGGTCAAGAAAAAAATTGTTCAGGATGTAAAATTAATGCCCCGTATCCGTTACTCCTGCTTCTTCAAAGGTTTTTATTTCCTTGAGGACTTTTGCCGCGGCTTCAACGATTGGCATGGCAAGGGCTGCTCCTGTTCCTTCTCCGAGCCTCATTCCCAGATCCAATATTGGCGGAAGTTCCAGAATGTCTGACATAACTTTATGACCCGGTTCGCCGCTTCTGTGGGAAATAAAGAGATAATCTTTTGCGGCCGGTGCGAGTTTTACTGCTATCAGGGCGCCCGCAGTAGCGATAAAACCGTCGCAAACCACGGGAACCTTTGATGCAGCCGCTCCCAGTACGGCTCCTGCAAGACCTGCAATTTCGCAACCGCCTACTTTAGCGAGTACATCAATGGGATCTTCGGGGCTGGGGCTATTTACACTGAGTGCCCTTTCGATTGCCTGAACCTTCTTTTGAAAGGCTTGATCGTCTATGCCCGTGCCTCTTCCGGTTATTTCTGCCACCGGACGGCCACTGAACACCGCAAGAATTGCAGAAGAAGGCGTTGTGTTGGCAATGCCCATATCACCGGTGCCTATAAGTTGATAACCTTCTTCCTTAACGGCCTTCACAACGAGTTCTGCCCCGGCCAGAAGGCCCTTTTCGGCTTCTTCCCGGGTCATTGCCGGTCCTTTTGTAAAATTGGCCGTCCCGTACCGGATTTTTTTTCTCACTATGTTCCAATCTTCAGGGAGGTCCGAGGCAACGCCCATGTCCACTACGCGAACATCAATTCCTCCATGCCGGGCAAGGACGTTTATGGATGCCCATCCCTGAATAAAGGCAAAGACCATCTGAGATGTCACCTCCTGAGGATAGGCGCTTACACCTTCCTCGGCAACTCCGTGGTCACCTGCCATTGTGAAGATAAGTTTCTTGCTCAGTTCTATATCAAGGCTTCGTTTTATCGCCGCAAGACGAGCTGCTATGTTTTCGAGAAGCCCCAGGGATCCTCTCGGTCGAATCTGGGATTTCAGCCTGTTCCAGGCTTTTTCTTCCCAGGATGCATCTGCAGGCTCAATAGAGAATATGAGTTCTTTCAGATCCCTCATGAACGTACCTTCTCCTTTTATCTTCTGATAAGTTCCCGTCGATGCTGTATGTAGGCATCCTTCAAAGCAACATAAGGATCTATTGCCGATTCCTTCAGGTCTTCATATTCTCCAAGACGCAGTGATGTGTTGTTGGTGTGCGAACCGGCACGTATGCCTCCCTGGATCAAATAATCGACGGGCATGTAAGTTAATGGATCCAGGAAAAAATCAACAACAAGTCCTACAGAATCCCTTACCGTTGATGGGCCGAGAAAGGGCCAGTTTATGTAGATACCTTCAGAAACCTCGTAAACTCCCAGGGTTTGACCGAAGTCTTCGTCGGCTGCTTCTATATTGAAATGGGTTTTTGCAATATCGAAAAACCCTCCTAAACCCAAAGTGGAATTAACAACAAAGCGCTTCAGCTCCGTTGATGCGGCCTGACCTTTCCTCTGCAAGATGCAGTTTACGAATCTAATAGGAGCCCGCAGATTTTCAAAGGCATTTTTTATGGCCTGACGGAGCCCCGGGGGCAGAAAGGTTTTGTAGACGGTACATACCGGTTTTACCAGCCAGAAATACATCTTATCGTTGAACTCAAAGAAAAACCTGTTTATAGGTTCAAGGGGGTCGGCAACTATGGGCTCTTGATACTCCGCAGGTTCCAGTGCTGTTTGAGCCCTGCCGATTGTTTCTGATGCGGCATATTTAATCGGCAAACCTATAAGTAACAGAGTCGATAAGAAGAGGAGCACCCATACCATGATCTTCTGTCTTTGTGCCATCTTATCTTTCTCCCCTGGTGGTCGGATGGATGTTAAAGCCCCGGCGAGAAGAATAATCGATTTTGGGTTAAGGGTTCAAATAAAAAAATTACAGGAGGTAGGTTATGCCTGAGCCGGCTTCATGGAAGGACAGGTTTGGCGGTGGTGGATCCTCTCCACATCCCGACGATAAGAAAGACACGGCCAGGAAGATGCATTTCTCAATATGGTATTTTATCCTGGTTTTGATGTTACTTTCCTGGCTTCACGAGACACTTCTTTTCAGCCAAAATGTCTTGAGTCTGCCTTATTCTGACTTCAAGTCCTATGTTCGGCAGGGTAACGTAGAGAGCGTGATCATCGGCGAGGATACGATAAAGGGTAAATTTCTCAAGCCGGTTAACGAAAAGATGTATTTTCGGACGGTTGCGGTTAATGATCCGGGCCTGGTAGCCTTTCTCGAGAAGCATAACGTAAGATACACGGCGGAAAAACAGAACAAACTTCTCATGACGATCCTGTCCTGGATTGTTCCCCTTGCCCTTTTCGCTCTTTTCTGGGGTTACATTCTCAGGCGTATGGGGGCGGGACCTCATGGGGTTTTATCCCTGGGAAAGGCCAGAGCAAAGATTTATGCGGAAAAAGATGTCGGAGTAACCTTTGATGATGTTGCCGGGATTGATGAAGCTAAAAGAGAGCTTCAGGAGATCGTTGAATATCTTAGAAATCCGGAAAAATTTAAACGGCTTGGAGCAAAGATTCCCAAAGGAGTGCTGTTGGTTGGGCCTCCCGGGACTGGAAAGACTCTCCTGGCCAGAGCAGTAGCCGGTGAAGCAGGGGTGCCTTTTTTCAGCATGAGCGGTTCCGATTTCGTGGAAATGTTCGTAGGGGTTGGAGCGGCGAGAGTCAGGGATCTTTTTGCCCAGGCAAAGCAGAATGCTCCCTGCATTATCTTTATTGATGAGCTTGACGCACTTGGAAAGGCCAGGGGTATAAACCCGATGGCCGGCCACGACGAACGTGAGCAAACCCTGAACCAGTTACTGGTTGAAATGGACGGGTTTGATTCCACGACCGGCGTAATCATCATGGCTGCAACTAACCGCCCGGAGATCCTTGATCCGGCTCTTTTAAGACCCGGCCGTTTTGATCGCCATATAGCAGTCGATAAGCCGGACATTAAAGGGCGGGAAGAAATTCTCAGGATTCACGTGCGTAACGTGAAGCTCGGCCCCGACGTCGATTTGAGAAAAATCGCCGCCCTTACTCCGGGGTTTGTGGGAGCCGATCTTGCCAACCTTGTGAATGAAGCGGCCCTTCTTGCAGCCCGCCGTAATGCAGAATACGTGGAAATGAAGGATTTTCAGGAGGCACTGGATCGAATAATCGGAGGTCTTGAAAAAAAGAATCGTGCCATAAATCCGAGAGAAAAGAAAATAGTGGCCTACCATGAGGCGGGGCATGCTCTGGTCGCTATGAGTGTTGAACACGCTGATCCGGTAAATAAGATTTCCATCATTCCCCGTGGTATAGGCGTACTGGGATTTACTCAGCAGCTTCCCACGGAAGACCGTTACCTGATGACCAAGCAGGAACTTCTTGACCGCCTCTGTGTGCTTCTCGGGGGACGGGTAGCTGAAGAGGTGGTTTTCGGAGATGTTTCCACAGGTGCTCAGAACGATTTGCAGAGGGCTACGTTGATTGCAAGAAGCATGATAACTGAGTATGGAATGAGTGAGCGACTTGGGCCTATTACCTTCAGAAGTGAACCAAAAGCAATGTTTTTGCATACCGACACGGCTGCAGGCTGGGCGCTGTCTCGGGAGTTCAGCGAAAAAACTGCGGAGGCCATTGATGAAGAAACGAGGGAAATAGTGGAAAGTGCTCATCGTAGGGTAAGAAATATTCTTGAAAAAAACAGAGCATGGCTGGATAGACTTGCCGAGGAGTTGCTGGAAAAAGAGGTGCTGGAAGGAGAAGATTTAGAAAGATTTGTAACCGAGTTCAAAAAGCATCGTTCTGGGGATCAAAATGAGGGAGGGGAATAATGAGTTCGGCTGTGCTTAAGGCCATTTACGAAAGGAGAAGTATCCGCCATTATACCGATGAACCCGTATCGCCGGAAGCAATTAGGGAAATAATCAAAGCCGGTTCCTGGGCTCCGTCCGGCCTTAACAACCAGCCATGGAGGTTTGCCGTCATAGGTTCTGAGGAACTCCGTAACCGAATTGCCGAGCTAACCCGTTACGGAAAGATCATTCGCAATGCACCCGTGATTATTTGTGTTTTTCTGGATCGGGAAGCTTCCTATGACTACGTTAAAGACTGTCAGGCGGTAGGGGCGTGCATACAGAACATGCTTCTTGCAGTACATGACATGGGGCTGGGGGCAGTCTGGATTGGAGAGATTCTGAAAAACAGGGATCAGGTGAGAGACATACTGGGGCTTAGGGACTCTCTGGAACTTATGGCCGTCGTTGCCGTGGGACATCCCGCAAGGCGTGACCAGCGATCCGACAGACGCCCTCTGGATGAATTGATAATACTGGAAAAATGGTAAAAGGAGCAGAGTCGATGATTCTTGAGCATTTTGTTGTGGGAATGCTACAGACCAACTGCTACGTTCTGGGAGATTCCGGCAAGTGTGTTGCGGCAGTGATTGATCCGGGCGGCGAAGCAAAAAGGATCGCTTCGTTCCTGAACAAAAATAAACTCAAGCTTGAGGCCATTCTGCTTACTCACGGTCATTTTGACCATGTTCTGGACGCCTGGAAGCTGAAAGAACTTGCAGGAGGTTTAATATACCTCCACCCGGCGGATAAACCTTTGTTGAAGGATCGAATGGTCGGTCTCGGTGCACTCCTGAGTGGTCGCATTACGGGTTTGGGTGGACCTGTTGACGTAGAGCTTGCAGAGGGTCAGTGTATTTCCGTTGGGGATATTTCGCTTGAAGTTCTTGAAACCCCGGGGCATACCCCGGGCCATGTGTCTTTTTATTTGAAAGATCGCCGGATCATTTTTGTAGGAGATACTCTTTTTGCCGGGTCCATTGGCCGAACGGATTTTCCCGGAGGCTCTTACGAAGAGCTTATAAAATCTGTAAGGAACAAAATTTTCCCGTTAGGGGATGATGTCGTCGTCTACCCGGGACACGGGCCGAAAACGACGGTGGGAAGAGAGAGAGCAACAAATCCTTTTTTCTGAAAAGAGGGGGAAGACGATGAGGGGCTTTTCAATTGTATCGTCGCTGTTATTTGCAATTGTATTTGCTTTAACGGGGTGCACTACGATGTCGGGTGTTTCTGCTCAGGGTTCACAGGCTGGACCCGGACAGGAATCTGCCGGTCCGGCTACGTCAGCCCAATCTCTTTCTGTAGCACCGGTAACACCGGTCTTTTACGATTTTCCTGATGTGCCGGTTCCGCCGGAGTTGCAGATGGTAAGGGACGCTTCAAGTGTATTCCAGACGAGTTCCGTAAAAACCGGAGTTCTGGTTTTCCGGGGAAGGGTGGATTATCTTTCCGTTTCCGATTTTTTTATGTCCGCCATGCCCAGAGAACAGTGGAAACTCAAGGGAAGCTCCCGGTATGAGCGATCCATAATGGTTTTCGAAAAGGCCAACAGGATATGTGTTATCAATGTTTATCCAAAAATGTGGTATACTTACGTTGAGATATATGTTCTACCCGGACAGCCTTAAATACCCGATGACGGAGACGGATGGCGATGCCTTTTCCGGTCCTTAGAGGAAAGACGGTGGTACTGGGTGTAACCGGTAGCATTGCTGCGTATAAAGCCTGTGATCTGGTAAGGAAGCTTAGAGATGAAGGATGTGATGTCCACGTTGTAATGACGAAAAATGCCTGTGAGTTTGTGGGACCCTTGAGCTTCAGAGCACTTACTCAAAACCCCGTGATGATAGATCTCTTTGGCGGATTATCAGATGATGTTTTCGGTCATATTGAACTTGCCCGTAAAGCAGATGTCATAGTTGTTGCCCCGGCAACGGCCAATATCCTTGCCAAGGCTGCTCACGGAATTGCCGACGATTATCTCAGCACCCTGCTTCTTGCGGCCAGGTGTCCTGTGGTCTTCTGCCCTGCAATGAATCCTGCCATGTACGCTCATCAGACAACGCAGGCAAATGTTTCAACCCTTCGAGAGCGTGGGTTTAGTGTGGTTGAACCCGACCCAGGAGTAGTCGCCTGCGGAGAGGAAGGGCCGGGGAGGCTTCCCTCTGTTGCAAGGATGCTCCATGAAATTGCGTCGGCGCTTACTGAAAAAAGCCTTAAGTGCCTGAATGTTCTGGTTACCGCAGGTCCTACAAGGGAGTTTTTCGATCCGGTGAGGTTCATATCGAATCCGTCCAGTGGAAAAATGGGTTATGCCCTGGCAAGGGTTGCATCTCTGAAAGGCGCCGAGGTGTGTCTGGTTTCCGGCCCCACGCATATTGAAGCCCCGCCGGGGGTGAGCCTTATCCCGGTGGTTTCTGCCCTGGAGATGCACTCCGCCGTAGTGGAAAGGGCGCCCCGGTGTGATGTCGTTATTATGGCTGCAGCCGTAGGGGATTACCGCCCTGATGTGCAAAGCGAGAGCAAGATAAAGAAAGGCGATAAAGAGATAACCATTAGAGTCGTTCCCAATCCGGACATCCTAGCCGAATTGGGTCGGCAAAAGAGAGAAGGGCAGGTACTTGTCGGATTTGCTGCCGAAACGGACGACATTGTTGAAAATGCCAGGTTAAAGCTTTTAAAGAAGAATCTTGATATGATTGTAGCCAACGACGTCAGGGACCCGAGGTCGGGCTTTGCTGTTGATACCAACAGGGTTAAGCTGATTTTCGGTTCGGGCGATGTTGTAGATTTGCCGCCCATGAGCAAGGATGAAGTGGCTTTGAAGATTTTCGACTACGTAGAAGAACTGGTGAAAAGGCGTGAAGGGTTTTAGCGAGGAGATACTCAGGGAGCTTAAGGCCTACTGTAAAGGGTGGTATAAGGCCGGCATAACGGCCGTGCCCGTGGGTGTTTTGGCAGAAGAAAGTAATAATAGTGGCGATGGTTATTCATCGGGCCGTGAAGAGAGACCTGAACGGTTGATGGCGCTGGCCGGGAGAATCGACGGATGTACTCGGTGCCGCCTTCATGAGGGCAGAAAAAATCTGGTGTTCGGAGACGGAAATCCCTGTGCCGAAGTCGTTTTTGTAGGAGAAGGCCCCGGTCACGACGAGGATCTGCAGGGAAAGCCTTTTGTCGGTCAGGCCGGAAGGCTCCTCACAAGAATGATCGAAGCTCTGGGTTGGAGACGTGAAGATGTTTACATTTGCAACGTCGTCAAGTGTAGACCTCCCAAAAACAGAACGCCTCGCGCCGATGAAATAGAAATCTGTAGCCCTTTTCTTTTTGAACAGCTTGAAATAATCCGCCCTCGTGTAATATGCGCTCTCGGTAGCTGTGCTGCCCAGACTCTTCTTTCTACAAAGCTTCCCATTTCACGTTTGCGGGGGAAAATAAATGCCTGGCGTGGTATTCCCGTTGTGGCCACCTTCCATCCGGCTTATTTGCTGAGAAATCCTGCCGAGAAGAGAAGGGCCTGGGAAGATTTTTTACGACTTTACGATACCTGGAGGGTTGGCGGAAAACCCAACGGAGTTACCGAAGCATGATGTCCAGAATTCTCTTTGCAATCCTTTTCTCATTCACAGTTTTTCTGATGCCTGCAGGTAACTTTGCAGCATCGGGAGGTCACGTCAACGTTATAAAGATTAACGATACGATAAATCCGGGGGTGCAGGATTATCTCGAGCATGCTATAGAGCAATCAACCAGGGATGGGGCTCAATTTCTGCTTATTCTTCTTGATACCCCGGGCGGGCTCATGACGTCCATGAGAAAGATGGTTCAGGCAATCATGTCCGCACCTTTTCCCGTGGTTGTCTTTGTGTACCCTCCTGGTGCCCAGGCTGCATCCGCCGGTGTGTTGATAACCGTTGCCGCCGATATAGCGGCTATGGCTCCGGGGACCAACATCGGCGCCGCTCATCCGGTTACGGCAAGTGGCGAGGATGTGCCCAAGACGATGAACGAAAAGGTCGTAAATGATATGGTGGCTTTTGCGAAGAGTATTGCCGAGGAAAGAATGCGAAACGCAGAATGGCTGGAAAAAGCGGTGCGAGAAAGCGTTTCGGCAACTGCTATGGAAGCATACAAGCTGAATGTAATAGATCTTGTTGCTCGGGATGTGGATGATCTCATGAAAAAGCTTGACGGATGGGAAGTCGAGCGCAAGGGCTACAGAAAGGTTCTGCATACCACTGGTGTGGAGTTGAAGGAGATAAAACCCTCTCTTTCACACAACATCCTTAGAACTATCAGCAATCCTACGATTGCCTATCTGCTTCTCATGATCGGTCTTGCGGGGCTTTATTTTGAGCTTTCCCAGCCGGGAGCAGTTTTGCCCGGTGTGATTGGGGCTATATGTCTTGTACTGGCTTTCTACGCCCTTCAGGCTTTACCCGTCAACTATGCCGGCATACTTTTCATAATCCTTGCGGTGATATTTTTCATTCTCGAGATCAAAATAGCGTCTTACGGGATGCTCAGCATTGCAGGTCTTACAAGCCTTGTGCTTGGTTCGATCATGCTGTTTCGAACCCCCGAAACCACTCATCCTGTGGCCTATTCCGTTCTTATTCCAACGGTCCTGGGAGTAGGTCTGTTTTTTGTGGTTGTTGCGGCACTGGCCTTTAGAGCTCAGAAGATGAAACCCCGGATTGGTATGGAAGCTCTGATAGGTGAGGTAGGCGTGGTGGAGAAGGATTTAGATCCCTCGGGAACCGTCTTCGTCCACGGTGAGCTCTGGAACGCGGAAAGTGAAGAGCCCTTGCCTAAAGGCACGCCCGTCAAGGTCGTTGAGGTCAGGAATTTGAAGTTGCGTGTGCAAAAAATCGATGTTAAATAACACTAACCTTTTTTCTTAAATATTAACCCTGTTTTGATCAGGGAGAGGGTCATGTACGGTTTAATAGTTTTGGTTGTGTTGCTGATTTTGTTCCTTTCGAGCGCTTTGAAGGTGCTGAAGGAGTACGAAAGGGGTGTCATCTTTCGCCTTGGAAGGGTTATAGGTGCGAAAGGCCCCGGTCTTATTATTCTGATTCCTGTAATTGATCGAATGCAGAAGGTAAGCCTGAGGCTGATTACCATGGACGTGGCGCCTCAGGATGTTATTACCCGTGATAACGTATCGGTAAAGGTTAATGCGGTGGTTTATTTCCGTGTTGTGGATCCGGTGAAGGCCGTTGTTTCTGTGGAGAATTATCTTTTTGCTACAAGCCAGCTGGCTCAGACCACTCTGAGGAGTGTTTGCGGTCAGGCTGAGTTGGATGAGCTTCTTTCGGAGCGTGAAAAGATAAATGCCCATCTTCAGGAAATTCTGGATAAACATACTGATCCCTGGGGTGTGAAGGTTACGGTGGTGGAGCTTAAGCATATAGATCTGCCTCAGGAGATGCAGAGGGCTATGGCAAGACAGGCAGAGGCCGAGCGTGAGCGGAGGGCGAAGATAATATCTGCAGAGGGTGAATATCAGGCGGCAGAAAAGCTTGCCGAAGCTGCCAGGATCATTTCCGAACAGCCTATAGCCCTGCAGTTACGCTATCTCCAGACCCTGAGAGAGATAGCAACGGAGAACAATTCGACAACCCTGTTTCCTATTCCCATTGAGATCATAAAGCCCTTTTTAACTTCATTGGATAAGAGTGAGTCGGAAGATTAAACCGTGTACCTGTTCAACTCTTAAGTTCAGCGGAGGCGAAAGGGTATGGGAAAGAAAAAAAAGGCCGAAAAAGAGAAACCTCTTGAGAAGATGACCGCAAAAGAACTCCGTGAAATTGCTCTGGGTATTGAAGGTGTAACCGGTGTACATGCCATGAATAAAGCCGAGCTTATCAGGGTGATCAAAGAAGCCAGAGGGATTGTCGACGAGAAGAAGAAAGACACCAGTGTGGATGTTCGGGCACTGAAGGCAAAAATTAAGGAGCTTAAGAAAAAGCGTGAAGAAGCCAGAGCGGCCAGGGACTGGAAGATGGTGGATATACTGAGGCGTCGTATCAGTCGCCTTAAGAAGAAGACCCGCAGAGCTGCGGCCTGATGGAGGAGAGAATAAGTGACGAGGGAAGAGGCGCTTGAACTTCTGACCAGGCATGTTAAGAGTGACAATCTCAGGAAACATTGTCTCGCCACCGAAGCCATAATGAGGAAACTGGCCGAAAGGTTTGGCGGTGACCCCGATTTGTGGGGCATTGCCGGCCTTCTTCATGATCTTGACTTTGAGTACACCAAAGACAAACCCGAGGAACACGCCAAAAAGGCCGTTGATATACTAAAGGACACGGATCTTCCTGAGGAGGTGCTTCAGGCTATACTGAGGCATAACGCCGAAATGCTCGGTTTGACCAGGGAAACCACCCTTGATTATGCACTTACGGCGGCCGAGACTATCACGGGTTTGATTGTGGCAGCGGCTCTGGTACACCCCGACAAGAGCCTTGCAAGCTTGCAGGCCAAATCCGTCAGGAAACGCATGAAGAGCAAAGACTTTGCAAGAAATGTGAGCAGGGAAAACATAATGATGTGTGAAAAGCTGGGAATGGAGTTGATGGAATTTATAGAGTTGAGCCTTGAGGCCATGAGAAGTATCCGCGCTGACCTCGGGCTCTAGGGAGCAACTCAGATGAAGGTGGAACCCAAAGTAGTTGCCGCCATAATGGGGGCAATAAACTTATATCTTCAGGCTGAAAGGGCTGGGGTCGTCGAGGAAAGACGCCCGGAGCCCGAAATCAGGGCTGTGGCTGAAAGGGTAGTCTGCGGCTCTAGTCCGTGGGTTATTGCCGGGCGACAGGCGGCCATGGAAATGCGACGTCTTTGGCAGATGAGACTGGTCCGGTGATCCGGTCTTCGAAATCTTAAAAATTCAGGAGAGGGAAATATGGCGCAGGAGCACGGGGTTCTGGTAGCAGGTTTGCTTGACAGAGATCATGTTGAGGTAACCAACCCTGTTAAGGTGCAGGATTTGACCTTTAGAGACGGTCATCAATCTCTTTTTGCAACCAGAGGGCGCACCGAGGATTTTATACCCATAGCAGAGGATATGGATAAAATCGGCTTTTACTCCATGGAAGTCTGGGGTGGGGCCACCTTTGACACTATGCATCGCTTCTTGGCGGAGGATCCCTGGGAGCGTATCAGAACGCTCAAAAAGTATATCAAGAATACCCCCTTTTCCATGTTGCTCCGGGGACAGAATCTTGTCGGCTACAGGAACTATCCCGATGATGTAGCCGAAGCGTTTGTAGAACGAGCCTGCGTCAACGGAATAGACATATTCAGGGTTTTCGATGCCCTGAACGATTTTCGTAATTTCCAGACGGTCGTAAAGGTCATAAAGAAGAACAACAAACACTTCCAGGGTGCCATTTGCTATTCTCTTACGGAGCCCCGCATGGGAGGGCCTGTTTACAACCTGGAGTATTACTTGCAGAAAGCGAAAGAACTGGAAGACATGGGCGCCGATACGATCTGTATAAAGGACATGGCAGGTCTTCTGGCGCCTTACGATGCCTATGAACTGATTAAAGCCCTAAAGGAAACCGTTAAGGTACCCATTCACCTTCACAGCCATTTCACTTCGGGCATGGCCGATATGACTCTTCTAAAGGCCATAGAAGCGGGTGTTGATATAGTGGACACCTGTCTTTCTCCCTGGGCATACCGGACATCTCATCCTGCTATTGAACCCCTGGTTGTGGCCCTCCGGGGGACGAATCGTGATACCGGCTTTGATCTTAAGCTTATAGCCAGGTGCAGTGAGTATCTTGAGAAAATCTCGCCCAAATACAGGCATCTCATGGATGATCGAATTTCCATTATTGACATAAATGTTCTGCTACATCAGACGCCTGGTGGAATGCTTTCCAACCTTGTTAATCAGCTTCGCGAAATGGATGCTCTGGACAAACTGGATGAGGTATTTCGTCAGCTTCCTATAGTCCGCCGCGAACTGGGTCAGGTACCTCTTGTAACGCCAACCAGTCAGATTGTAGGAATTCAGACGGTAAACAACGTGTTGTTCGACACTCCGGAAGAGCGCTATAAAATGATAACTGCCCAGGTCAAGGATCTCTGTTTTGGCCTCTACGGACGAACTCCTGCGCCCATTGATCCCGAAGTTCAAAAGAAGGCTCTTAAGGGATATCCTCGAGGCGAAAAGCCCATTGATTGCCGGCCGGCCGATATTCTGGAACCGGAGCTTGAAAAGGCGAAGAAGGATGTTGAAGGCCTTGCCAAAGATATCGATGATGTATTGATTTATGCGCTTTTCCCCACTACGGGAAAGAGGTTTCTAAGGTGGAAATACGGGCTGGAGCCCATCCCTGATGAGGTTAAACCCAGGACGCTGGAAGATGTTAAAAAAGAAGAAGAACTTATCAAAAAGGCGAAGGCAGGGTTGCTTGTGGAAAAGCAAAAGAAAGAAGCCCCGCCCAAGGGGCCCGGAATCAGAACTTTTAACGTTTTTGTGGACGGTGAGTACTTTGAAGTAGAAGTGGAAGAAGTTGGCGGCGTGCCTGTTGTGACAACGGTAACCCCTCAACCCCAGGTGCAGCCTGCTTCTCAGGTTTCTCCGGCTCCACCGCCTCCTCCACCACCACAGCCGGCTGCTGCACCGGCTCCGCCTCCGCCAAAGCCTTCAGCCGTGTCTGTCGGCGAGGGTACTCCCATTGAAGCTCCCATGCCGGGTATGATCATAAGGTACGAGGTGAAGGAAGGAGATCAGGTTAAGGAAGGTGATACGATTCTGGTTCTTGAGGCCATGAAGATGGAAAATACCATAACGACGCCTGTTTCGGGTACCGTCAGGAAAATCAACTTTAAAGCCGGCGATAGCGTTCAGAAAGGTGATGTTCTGGCGGTTATTGAATAAGGAGCGGAGGGTCTGACATGAGCATAAAGCGAAAGAAAATTACCATTGTGGGAGCCGGTTTCGTCGGCGCCACCGCTGCCCACTGGGCGGCCATAAAAGAACTCGGAGATATTTGTCTTGTTGACATCATTGAGGGAATGCCACAGGGGAAAGCACTTGATCTTCTGGAGGCCTCTCCCGTCGAAGGTTTCGATGCAAGGATCATAGGCACCAATGATTATGCCGACACTGCGGATTCTGATCTCGTTATAATCACGGCGGGACTTCCCAGGAAACCCGGTATGAGCCGTGATGATCTTCTCTTCAAAAACGCCGAGATAGTAAAGAACGTAACCGAGCAAATTGCAAAATATTCGCCTAATGCCTTCCTTATTGTTGTCTCCAATCCCCTTGACGCAATGGTTTATGTGGCCCATAAGGTCAGCGGTTTCCCTGTCAATAGGGTTATGGGCATGGCAGGAGTGCTTGATGCCGCAAGGTTCAGAACCTTCATAGCAATGGAACTGGGGGTATCGGTCGAAGACGTTACCGCTTTTGTCCTGGGCGGTCACGGAGATACGATGGTGCCGCTTCCCAGGTACAGCACCGTTGCGGGTATTCCTCTGCCTGAGTTACTTCCTCCGGAGAGGATAGAAGCACTGGTGGAGCGGACCAGAAACGGTGGAGCCGAGATCGTAAATCTGCTGAAAACCGGTAGCGCCTTTTTTGCGCCCTCGGCATCCGCAATCAAGATGGCAGAATCAATTCTCAAGGACAAAAAAAGAATTCTGCCCTGTGCGGCTTACTGCGACAAAGAATACGATGTAGGTGGTTATTTTGTTGGCGTGCCGGTTCTTCTGGGTGGAAACGGTGTAGAAAAGGTTATAGAAATTAAGCTTACTCCTGAAGAAAAAGCCGCTTTTCAAAAGTCTGTTGAGGCCGTAAAATCTCTGGTCAAGAAGCTGCAGCTATAAAGGCATGATCAACCGCCCTTATCCGAAAGGATAAGGGTGGATTTAAAAGTTTGATATCTCTGTGTTTCCTTTGTCCTGACGTTTAGGAAATCCGGAACCTTAAAAAAACGAATGGAGAAGAGAGGTATTCGATGCCTGATGATCATGATGTTTCAGTCGCCGTCAAGGCGTTGAAAATAGGAACAAAGGTTAAAGAGCTTCGGATGAAACACCGTTATACCTTGCAGGATCTGGCCAATAAAACGGGCCTTTCCAAACCCTTTCTGTCTCAGATAGAGAATAATCATGTAATTCCCCCTGTAGCAACACTGCTCAAGCTTGCCAGGGCTCTGAACGTGGGTCTGGGATATTTCTTTCAGGATGAGACCACAACGGAAAAGGTGTCCATAACCAGGAAGCACGAAAGAATTCGTGTTAAGAGGAGACCTCACCACGGGAAAGAGGACGTATCTTACATCTATGAGTCTCTGGAGACGCGAAAACAGGACAAACACATGGAGCCCTTCTTTGTGGAGTTTCCCCCTATAAGTGTAGAGGAAATGAATTTCACCACCCATGAGGGTGAAGAATTTCTCTATGTTCTGGAAGGAAAGGTGGAGTTCCGAACGGTGGATAGGGTTGAAATTCTGGAAGAAGGAGATAGTATTTATTTTGACTCGTCTATCAGCCACGGATTCAGGTGCGTTGGCGACAAACCCGCGAAGGCTATAGCCGTTATATGGACGGGTCCGTGATTTGGCCTTGACGGATGAGAGCTACTGTGTTAAGTGAAGCCTGCTTTTGGTTGGGCCGTTAACTCAGCAGGTAGAGTATCTGCCTTTTAAGCAGAGAGTCGCTGGTTCGAATCCAGCACGGCCCACCAGTGAAATCAATGACTTACAAAATTGGGAAAATCGAAAAAACCGGAATTTCCCCATCTATTCCCCACCCAAAAGAGGAAGGCCGGAGCTGAAGTTTGGGTTTGCGGGGCTTACCAAAGGAAGGTTCTTTCCCTCCAGGGAGATAAAGCAAAAAACCCCGGCGGTCAGAACCTCTCACCTGCGAATCCCTACCGGGGCACAATAGCAGTTCCGAATCCTGCCCCTGTAGGGTAAGGCTTTATGGCCCGGTTCGGCGCAATTTTCGAGGACATGATAGGCCTGGAAGCAGGTTGACGCTTTATCTCACGTCCCTTTGCCAGGAACTGAGTCCAAGCCACGCCCCTGCCGTGGACCAGGTAGCCCCGGGCTTCCTCTTCCGGAGCAAGCACGCTGTCCTTTTCGTAAAAAAGGCACATGGGTTCTTTTCCCATGGTGGGGCAGCTCACCTGCCAGGCAACCTCCTCTTCGTGGATACGAGCGGTCTTTATCGCCTCTGTCAGGCCAGAAAGGTTGTTCTCCGCCATCTCCACGTCCTCTACTTCCATAGTGTTTAGAACCCATCTCATAAATCCACGAAACTGGTGTATATATGCCCACAACGATGATGAAGGTGAGCGATGGACCTGACAGACGAACAGTGGGCGGTGCTGGAGCCGCTCATACCCGAGGAAGAGCGCAATCTGAGCCGCAGGCGGGGGCGTCCCTGGAGGATCCCCGGGAGGTACTGAACGGCATCTTGTGGGTGCTGCGCACCGGTGCGCCGTGGAAAGACCTGCCCGAGCGATATCCCCCATATCAGACCTGCCATCGTCGCTTTCAGCGCCGGGTGAGGATTGGGGTGATGGAGGCGATTCTGCGTGCCCTGGCTGAAGACCTGAAGGCACGCGGAGGGCTCAATCTCGAGGAGTGCTTCATCGATGGTACCTTTGTGGTAGCGAAAAAGGGGGCGATGGGGTGGGAAAGACCAAACGGGGCAGGGGTACGAAGCTCATGGCAATGGCAGACGGCGCCGGTCTTCCTATCGCGGTATGCGTCACAGGTGCTGGCCCACATGAAGTGACGCTGGTTGAGCCGGCGCTGGTGGCATGCTTCGTCTCCGAACTGTCCAGGAGGCTGATCGGCGATCGGGCGTACGACAGTGACCCGCCGGATGCCCGTCTGGCGAAATGCGGGATCGAGATGATCGCGCCCCACCGGAAAAACCGAGCAAGATACGCACCCAGGATGGGCGCAAACTGCGACGGTACAGGCGGCGCCGGAAGATCGAGCGCCTGTTTGCCTGGCTGGGCAACTTTCGACGGCTGATGGTTCGTTACGAGCGCTATAGGGTGAACTACCCGGGCTTCGTGCAACCCGCCTGTATCATCGTCTTGTTGAGGTACTATTTATGAGTTGGGTTCTAATGAGATGACCACCCTATGATTTGAATACATTCACATGTGTAAAACTGTACTATGTATAAGGCTACTATCATACCCTGGATTTAGTGGTTGACCTTTTACAATTATATGCCTATATGGGCATACATGATTTCAACGTCCAAGACGGAGGCTGATGATGAAGCGAACGGCGATGTGGGTGTTGGCGGTTCTCGTTCTGGCGGGCGTTATTGGCCCCTGGGCCCGGGCCCAGGATGATTCCAGAACCGAGATACCCGTTCCCGGGATGGTCACGCTGGTGGATCTGGGGGCGCACAAGTGCATCCCTTGCAAGATGATGGCTCCCATCCTGGACGAGCTCAGGAAGGAATATGATGGAAGGGCCGCCGTACTTTTCATCGATGTATGGGAAAACCGGGAGGCGGCCCGACGGTTCGGGATCCGCGCCATCCCCACGCAGATCTTCTACGACAAGGAAGGCCGGGAGGTGTTCCGGCACGTGGGGTTTATGGACAAAGAGAGCATCGTCCGCGTGTTCCGTAAGTTGGGAGTGGAATGAGCCTGGAGAAAGGGACGGGATGGATCAATTCTTTATCGCCGTCAATCAATGGATGAGCGGGCAGGGGGCCCTGGCCTTTCTGGGGTGCTTTCTGTGGGGGATGATTTCGGTGGCCCTGAGTCCCTGTCACATGGCGTCCATTCCCTTGGTGGTGAGCTACGTGGCCGGCCAAAACCGGCTTCTCGAACCCCGGGAGGCGGCTCGGTATGCCGTCGTTTTTACCCTGGGGCTCTTCATCACCATTGCCGTCATCGGAGCCGTCTGCGCCTTGCTGGGCCGGATGCTGGGGGACGTGAGTCCCTACTGGACCATCCTGGTGGGCCTGGTGCTGCTTTGGGTGGCCTGCGACATGATGGGAGTCCCGATCTGTCGGCTGCCCGGTGCCAATCTGGGCCGTTTCCCATTGCGGGGTCTTCCGGGCGCGCTGGTTCTGGGGCTTTCCTACGGCGTGCTTTCGGGTTCGTGCACCTTCGGTTTCATCGCCCCCATCCTGGCCGTCATCACCATCCAGCAGAAGATCCTCACCGGCCTGGGATACATCCTCTCTTTCGGCATCGGACACTGCCTGCCCATCGCGGTGGCGGGAAGCTTCACCGCCCTCATCCGGAAGGTCATGGAAAACGGCGTTTTTCAGGAGAGGAGCCAATGGTTTCGTCGGGCGGCCGGAGGGGCCATCGCTGTGCTGGGAATCTATTTCATCGTTCGGCCCTTTCTTTCCAGCTAGCTCGGCGACGTCGACCGGGAGCAGCGGTCTTTGCGTAGGAGACTATGTGAGATGAGCTTTTCGGCTCAAGATATCAAGAAGTATCCGTTCCTTTCGGAGCGGCAGGAAGAAGCCACCACAACCCCTGGATGCGGCAAGCGGTGCGCGATGACCCATCGGATGTCCGGCGCTCCTCCGTAGCCCCAGGGGTTGCGAGAGGGGAAAACCGGTCACCCTTGCGTTTTTTGGAGAGCCTCTCCTGTGGCTTCAGGACTTTGCTCCATGAAGCCCCGGGATGGACGGTAACCGAGAGAGCAAGAGGTGCCAAGGATCGCTGGGGGCCGCCGACCCCGTGGGAAAGGCGCTCAAGATGGAGGACAGACCAGCCATGATCATCTTCCGTGTTTCCGCCCTAGCTCTATGCCTGGTGCTCGTTCTGGGCCTTACGAGCCCGGCAGGCGCCGGCTCCGAGACTTTCGATCTGGCCGCCTGTGTGGCGAAGGCCCTGGCCAAGAACCCCGAGGTTCGGGAGCTGGAACTGGGGATTCGAGCGGCCGATGAGGAGATCACGAAAAGCCGTGCCGCCTTTTTCCCGTCCCTCGACCTGGAATCTTCCTACACCCGCTACGGGGAGCCCCAAAGGGTGGTGGCGGCCCATGCCAACAACGAACCGGGCGTTTTCGACCGGGACCTGTTCGATACGGCCATAACGGCTCGTTTGCCGCTCTTCGAAGGCGGAAGACGGTGGGCTCAGGTGCGGATCGCGGAACTGGGAAAGGACGCGGCGGTTTCGCGCTTTGACGCCGGCCGCCAGGATTTGGTCCTGAACGTGGCGTCCGCCTACTATAAGATCCTCCAGCTGGATCGCGTGCTGGAAGCCACTCGGGGATCGCGCCGTGCCCTGGCCGCCCAGGAAGAGCTGGTGAGGCATCAGCTGGAAGTGGGCCGGGCGGCCCCCGTGGATCACATGAAAATCCGGGTGCGTCTGGCCAGTCTGGACCAGAAGATCTCCTCTCTGGAAGCGGACCGCCGGGTTCTTCTGGTCTTTCTCGGGCGGTTGATGGGCCTGGATCTCAACAGTCGCCCCGACTTCGACATCGCCGGAACCCTGGAGACACCGGAGGTGAGGATTCCCTCCCTTGAAGAGGGCCTGGCGGAGGCCCTGCAGGCACGTCCCGAACACAAAACGGCGGTGCTCAACCTGGAGCAGGCGCGCCAGGCGGTTCGAGTGGCCCTGGCCGATGTCTTTCCGCGGATCCAGGCCTTCGGCCGCTACGGGCTGCGAAGCGGTCTTCCCTACGATCAGGACGGCCCTGCCGGTGCCATCGATCATGAAGACACCTGGGCGGCCGGAATCCAGGCCACCCTGCCGCTCTTTCGAGGAGGTGCCGTTCAGGCGTCAATTCGCCAGGCCCGTCTCCGGGAAAAGCAGGCGCAGGAGCGCCTTCGGGCCGTGGATCTTAAGATCCGGGAAGAGGTGGAGCGGGCTCACGCGCGATTGAGGGACAGCGTGGATCGCCTTCAGGTCACCCGGTCCGCTGTGGCGGTGGCCGAGGAGACCCTTCGTATCGAACAGGATAAATACCAGGCGGGTAAGAACACGATAAACGACGTCCTGGACGCTCAGGCGGCCTTGCTGCAGGCTCAGGTGGAATACAGCCAGGCCCAGGTGGACGCTCAACTGGCCCTTCTGGAATGGCGTCGGGCCGTGGGAGAGGATCTCACCCGCCTCGCCAGCGGAAAGTGACGAAGCCCGGCCGTGACCCGGGGTGAAAGTGAAAAGTGAGAGGAGAAAATGGGAACCAAGCGCATCGCCAAAAGGCTTATGGTTGTGGGGATTTGTCTTCTCGTGGTGGTGGGACTGGCCATGGGCGTGAAAAAGGCGCGAAGAAGGCTGGCGTCTGCGCCCCGATGGAAGCCGAGGCCCGTTCCCGTCCAAGTGGGCCGGGCCGTTGCCGAAACCCTGCGCGACACGGTGCACTATCTGGGGCACCTGGAAACGGTCGCGACGGTGAAAGTGGCACCCCGCATCACGGCGTCCGTGGTGAATGTGCGGGTGGATGAAGGAGATACGGTCCGGGAAGGGGACCTGCTCGTGGAACTGGACGATCGGGACATCCGGGCGGAAGTGCGCGCCCTCACGGCTCGGGTGGAATCCCTGGAAGCCAAGCAGGCGTCCCTGGAAGCGTCCATCGCGGCGGCTCGTCAAAACGTGGCCTTTCTGCGCACCGAATTTGAACGGGATCGAAAACTTTACGAAAAAAAGGGGATCAGCGCTTCGGCCCTGGATGCCTCCCGAAACCGGCTGGACACGGCGGTGGGAGCGCTGAATTCCATGCTGGCGGAGCTACGGAGCGTTGGCCGGGAGAGGGAAGCCGCTGAGGCGCAACGGGACGAGGCCCTGACCAGGCTTTCCTACACTCGCATCGTCGCCCCCGTTTCCGGAGTGGTGACACGGCGTCTGGTGGACGCGGGGGACCTGGCCAAGCCCGGCCAGCCGCTCCTGGAGCTCATGGACTGTTCGTCGGCCAAGATCGTTTTTGAGGCGGTACAGGAAGACCTGGGGCTAATGCGCCCGGGCCTGAAGGTCCTGATTCACCGGCCGGAAGGCATGTCCCCTTTGCCCGAGGAGGCTTTCATCAGCCGGGTGTTTCCCGCCCTGGAAGGGAGCAAGTCGGTGCGGGTGGAGGCGGACATCCCCTGGAACTGTTCGCAGCCCGTGCGGCCGGGGTCCTATTTCGGCCTGGATGTGGCGGTACGGGAAGGCACAGGCGTGACGGTCCCTCGCCGGGCGGTGGTGGAAACGGACGGAAGGTCCTTCGTTTTTGCCGTTCGCTCCGGACGATTGCAGAAGATCCCGGTGCGTGTGGTCTTCATGACGGAAGACCGGGCGCTGGTGGAGGGGGACCTGCGGGAAGACGAATCGGTGGCCGTGGGTGAATACCTGCAGTGGATTCGTTGGCATGAAGGCATGGCGGTGACGGAGGAGGTGGGGGCATGAGTCCGCACGGATGGGCCCTGCGAAACCCGTGGGCCGTGCTGGTGGGAGCGCTTCTCACGGCCGTGGTGGGACTTCGGGCCTTCTTCACCCTGCCCACGGAATACTTTCCCGACACCAACCCGCCCCAGGCGGCGGTCATCATCGTGGAACCGGGCGCCGCCGCCGTGGATGTGAGCCGGCGCATCACGGAAGTGGTGAAAAAGGAACTGGCGAGCATCTCGGGGCTCACCAAACTTTCGTCCACATCACGCGATGAGGTGGCCTCCATCAACGCCCAGTTCGGCTACGGGAAGCCCGTGGGCCAGGCGGTGGTGGACATCCAAAACGCCCTGAGCCGCATCCGGGCGCAACTGCCGGCCGACATCCTGGAACCGCGCATCTATCCCGTGACGGACGCCACCCGACCGGTGCTCACCCTGGCCCTTCGCCCCAAGCCCGGCTCTTCCTTGGACCTCCCCCATATCCGGCTTCTGGCCGACAACGACATCAAGGACTTCCTCTTGAATCTGCCGGGTGTGGCGGATGTGGACACCTTCGGTGGCCACCGCATGCAGGTGAACGTTTGGCTCGACCGGGATCGCCTGGAAGCCTACGGTCTGACGGCCAAAGATGTGATGGACGCCATCCGGGCGCAAAACATCACCACACCGGCGGGACTCATGGAAAACGAGGACGGCGAGGCTCTGGTCAAGACCATCGGGGAGTTTCGGGATCTTCGGGACATCCGCGACTGCGTCGTCAAAAGGAGCCGGGACGCCCATGTGCGCGTGCGGGATGTGGCGCGCGTGGAGCTGGGCATCGAGGACCTTCGGAGCCTCTATCATGGAAACGGGGAACCGGCCATCGCCGTCAATGTGCTCCGGGCGGACGGGGGCAACGTCATGGCGGTCATCCGAACGGTGAAGGCGGCGCTTCCCCGAATGCAGGAGCGCTGGCCGGATATTCGGTTCGAAATCACCAACGACCAGCAGCCTCTCATCGACCGGAACACCACCGGCATGCGCGCCTCCCTTTACATGTCCATCGCCCTCACCGTCCTCATCATCTTTCTGTTCCTGGCGGATGTACGCTCATCCACCATTGCGCTGGTGAGCATTCCCCTGTCGTTTCTTTTCGCCGTTGCCATATTGGGTCTTACGGGGCATACGCTGAACATCGTGACCCTTTCGGGCCTCATCATCGCCACGGGGATGGTGGTGGATGCCACGGTCGTGGTGGTGGAAAACATCCATCGCCACCAGAAGATCTGCCCCCACGACGCCCGGCAGTGCGTGGAAGGGGCCGTGGGGGAGATACTTCTTTCCATTACGGCGGGGATGCTCACCACGGTGGTGATGCTCATCCCCATCATGTTTTCGGGCGGGTACGTACAGCAGGTGCTTCGCCGCTTCACGCTCACTCTGGCCTACGCCCTGGTGGGATCCCTGCTGGTGGCCGTCTTCGTGGTGCCTCCTCTGGCCCTGAAGCTCATCGGAGGGGCGGACCGCAGCGGACGCCGACGAAACTTCTTGGAGCGTTCGGTTCTCCCCTTCAACGCGGCGGTGGACGCCCTGGCGGACTTCTACGTCAGGGTGCTTCGCGCGGCCCTTGGAAGACGCTGGCTTGCCATGGCGGCGGCCGTCGTCTGCTTCGTCCTCACCATGAAGATCGTTCCGCCGCTCATCGGCCGGGAACTCATGCCGCCCATGGACACGGGCATCATGAACATCCTCTTCGAGCTTCCCCCGTCGGCGTCGGTGGCTCAGGTGGAAAAGACCCTCACGCAGGTGGAAAGGATCCTCCGGGAAGAACCCAGTGTGCGCATGATCTCGTCCGTGGTGGGGTCGGAACCGGGGGAGATTTCCTTCGGAGCGGGCGGCCAGACGGCTCAGAAGGCCTTTCTCATCGTCACGCTCACCACCCGCGATCAGCGGGACCGCACCATCTGGGAGATCGAAGACGAGTGGCGCGAGAAGATTTCCGCTCTTCCCGGCATCCGATCGCTTCAGATCTACGAGTACGGAGCGACGCCCATGGCCACGTCCCGGGCGCCCATCGATCTGGTGGTGATGGGAGGGCATCGGGCGGAGGATCTGAGCCGAGCCGCGGCCCGGATCATGGAAAAGCTTGAGGGCGTACCGGGTTTGGTGGACGTGGTGCCCGGCTGGTGGCTGGACAAGGAGGAGGTCCACGTGCGCGTGGATCCCCGAACGGCGCGCCTTTACGATGTCAGTCCGGCGGACGTGGCTTCGGCGCTCCGCGCCGCGGTGGGGGGCGTGCCCGTTTCCGGGCTCCGCTTGAAGGGGTTTCTGGACATTCCCATACGCGTGGCCTACGACGATGTGTGGGTTCGATCGCCCAAACGGCTGGGAGAGATTCCGATCGCCACGCCCAAGGGGCCCGTGCCCCTTCGAACTCTGGCGGAGATCCGGCGGAGCACCACGCAGACGCTCATCACGCGCGAGGACCTTCAGAACACCATCGACATCACGGCCTACAACCGCACCCGGAGGATCAACCAGGTTTTGGGTGAGATCGGTGCGCGGCTGAAAGAGGTGAAGCTTCCGGGCAACCTGCACATCAAGGTGAGCGGGACGGCGGCGGACATGAGGGAGAGCATGCAGCGGGTCATGAAGGCGGTGCTGCTGGGACTGGTCCTCCTCGTGGTGCTTCTCGTGGGAACCTTTCGCTCCTTCAGCCTGCCGCTTCCGATTCTGGTGGCCATTCCGCTGGCCGTCATCGGATCCATGTGGGGCCTGCTGCTCTTGGGAAAGCCCATGTGCATGCCCGCCGTGATGGGGATCCTGCTGCTGGCGGGCGTGGTCATCAACAACTCCATCTTCCTCATCGATTTCATCCGCCAGGCCCTGGCGGAAGGGATGGATCGCAACGAGGCCCTAGAGCAGGCGGTGCGCCTTCGGCTTCGGCCCGTGCTCATGACCACCGTCTCCACCTTCGTGGGCATGCTGCCCATGATCCTGGAAACCGCGGTGGGTCTCGAGCGCATGTCGCCACTGGCCACGGCGGCCGGCTTCGGTCTGCTGGTGGGAACGGTCATGACCCTGGTGATCACGCCGGTGACCTATACGCTCCTGGACGACCTGGGACGGCTGGCCGCCCGCCTGTGGAGGTAAGCCCCTGCCCCAGAATGGTTTTGAGGCTCAAGAGGCCGGGAATTTCCAATCACCTCGTTGCCGCGGGGATTCAGCCCAGCGGAAAGGGCCATCGTAACCCCTTGAAGTGGCAGGGCGTCTTCGAGGCCTATCCGACGACCGGGGATTTCTCCGCAGCCCTAAGGGCTGCGCTATGAGCAAGGAGATCATCCGTGACGATAGAGGATGAAACGTTTCCCCGGAGGCACTGCATTGTGGGGGCGAAGGATTCTTCGCCCCAACGGCTCGGGAACGAAAAGAAAGATCCCCATGTTTCATATTTCCTGTAGACTGCGGGAGCAGGATTTGTCCCCGTCCGGGAAGCGTCTTTCCGAACATGCCCCTCCCCGTGCAGGAGGGGACGCCATGCGACTCAGGCACCTGTGAAAAATATTGTGTAAGCATTTTTATTCGTGGTATGAGCGAGACGGCCGGACGAAGACGCCGGGAAGAGGAAAGAATCGTAAGTGCTGCGACAGGGCCGGCTGGCCTGGTATAATGCTTCATCAGGCTTCAAGAGAAATTCGAAGCAATGCCGATTGCTGTATGAGTAGATTGCCAAAAATCTCCGTGAAAAGAATGTGTTTAGAAAGGACTGAATTTTATTTTAAGCGCCAGGCGGGAAGCCATTAAGAAGAGATGACCCCTTCGCCCGGTTAGTGATGCCTGATCACGAAGAGCGGACAGAGGTTACTTTAAGGGCAATAAGAACTGAAGTTTTCCATACAATGACATAACCACTGGAAATTATTATAGATATGGTGTAATGCCATTGAAGAAAGCGTGTGATTTCAATATGTTAGCTGAAACCCTGGCTTTGTAGCATACTTATCAATCCAGGAATATAAAAGGAATCTTCTTGTTTTTTGCATACCATTACACATTTTTGATAACAATTACTGGCATTTAGATGCTTGAATTGTTAATTATGGAAAACTTGAGCTTCAATGTAGGCATTGGCCTCAAAATCAATGGCCTCTTGACCAACTCGTGCTATCATCTTGACCTCCTTTGCAGGTATACTGTCCTCGGAGGAAACCGAGGATTCAATGGCCGGTACGATTGGCCCGCGCGCCGGCTTGACACAGCCATCTGTGGGTTCTGCCATTTCAACCTCCTTCATGATTTGTTACCCACACTCACTTTGGTGGATGGCGGGCTAACGACGAATTTCACCTGCCGCTATGGAGCGCAGCGGAATAGCCATCCAGTGCAGTGCTTTGTTAGCCCTTTCTCATATTTATTTTTCTAGCATATCTCTCAAATCAAACCAGGCAGAAATATTCAGTGGTAAAAGATTACGCGTTGACTCCAAAAATATATCAATGTCCTTTTTGTCAATGCAAATAATATGCTCTCGTTGAGATGTCTCTGTATAACCAGCAGGGCTAAATAGGTAAAACTTGTGTGGAAATTTATAATACTTGCTTGGATTAAGGACAATGTCACCACTTTTTACCTGGACGAATACTGGCTGTGCATTTTGAGGATCAACAAGTTGATATTCGTACGAAATTGTGTCGTTTCTTCTTGATCGGGAACTGGGTATAAATAGCAAGCCTTTTTCTTTCTGGAGATAAAGACTCACAATATCTTCCAGATCAACATCAGATAACAGGCTGTAAATATCAATTTTTTTAATTGGAGGAAGAGGAAGACTATCGTTTGCTACTTTATTATAGACAAAAACCGAAAATAGCTCGGCTGTTTCGTCATGAATTCGTTGGACTGTCGCAGATGGTCTGAAAGAGTTTATGATTTTGACAGCTACATTAGTTCCCACCCGATAAAGCTTACAAGGTCGAATGTTAATAATATCAGCTTTCAGGTTGTCTGGATTATCACCGTACTCCCATTCACCTGTTATTTTACCAACATAATATATTCCAAAGAAATCTCTTACCCATACGAGATCACCAATCTCCATCCTCCAACCTATAGCATTAGCTGCGCGAGACCATCCTATATCCCCATATTCTTTTTCACCTAGAGCCCAGTATTCATCTCTGTTGGAAGGTCTTTTCGATACACGCCATCCAATACCAATTACTTCTTGCTGAATACAAACGTCAACCGGATCAACTCCATCTGCATCTGGACGTAAATGAACACGCCATAATTTCATCAAATTTTCTCCATTAGGCTAACCTCTTATTCTACACAATCTCCGTTTATTCGGCGACGACTCCTTACAACTCCACGGAACTAACTTTTATTGTCTTAACTGCTGCTCGCCCATTGTCAAGGGAAAATCCAAGGAAAAATCACCTGACCGGCATCAGGTTGCCGATTACCATAGCATGGATATTTTGATGTTATGGAGATTGTGTATAATTAGGATTGTAATTATGAATCGAGTCGAGAGAGAACTTGAGCGGAAGCTTAATGGTTATGCTGATTTTCTGCGGAGACGACGACTGGCGCTGTCCAAACACCAACCGCACCTGGTGCGATGGGTGCGGGAATTCCTGATTTTTTCACTGGTCTTTCCCGTAGCATTGGGATCGACCTTTACACGGTAAGACCGGGAGTAATAGTAATATTTCCTGTTGCCCCGTTTTCTTGCTATTATTGTTCCGGTTCCTTTTGTCTCCATAACAATTACATTTCACAGATCACCTCCATATGTGTCAAGAATAAAACGGATTTAAATATACAGTTACACTATGTGGAACAATAAACCTTTGAAAACCCTAGAACTTCCAGTAGGCGTTTACAAAAAATGGAAAACTTGAGCGAATAAAATGTCTCCTGCGTAATACGTAGTCAGGTCTTTCTTGCTTCTTCTGGCAGCCGCAAGAGGGGCATGCAAGGTATAGGGAAGGGGACGCACCAGCTCGAAAAGCCATCCTAAGCCTTTGAACTTGAAGCCCACCGCTTCCGCTACTTCCGGCGGCAGGCAGACAAGGGCGGCCAAGGCCCGGTCAAGATACTTTAAAAAGACTTTTTTGATCATTGCACAATGTCCTCCTTAACAGGATGGATGTTTCAGGACTAAAGGCTTCTTCGGCCGGGGAGCAGTCGCAAACGGGACGCCGTGACCCGGTATGATAATATCGGAGAGCTCGGCTAACCTGGTTTGGCTCTCCAGAGCTTGACGGTGATCGTAAAAGTCTGCGTTATGGCGCCATATCTTTCCCTGGGCGAAGTAACTGTAAGAGATGACCGCATCACCTGCCACGGCAATACGGGCCCGCAGCCCGGCCAGACGTCCGGCGACGAGCACCGAAGCGTGATGGTCGGTGTGGCCGGGGGTGTAAATAACCTTAACGCCGTCTGCAATCTCTTCGCCGTCTTTTACCGGCCTAAATCCCGGCCGTCCCAGTTTTTCCCAAAGAGGAACAGAAACCAGGTGCTCGGCCCGGGGGAAGAGGCTCAGGTTGCCGAAGTGGTCGCGATGCCAGTGGGTGATAAAAACTGCGTCCACCGTTTCCGGCGCAACACCAGAAGACCGCAGGGCGAACTCCAGTATCTCAGCGTTTCGCTTCCGATTGGTCTCGTCTCCACATTCCTCGAAGTCAAAGCCTGTATCCACCAGAACCACCCGGTCGCTTTCCACCAGCGTGACGGTAGACCCGCCGCCTATGCCCAGCTCCCCCTTTAGACCGAAAAGGGTGGGCCCGGGCCGCTCGTGAGGCTCCAGGCGCAGGGTGCCGATCTTTATTACCTTCACCCTCGGGTATTCTAAAGGCAATTGCACTTCCTCCCGAAAGTGTTCAGGGGCTGCAGCAGCAGGAACAGTAACAGGTATCGGTGCAACAGCCGCAGCACTCACAATGACTATGGGGGATGTAGCCCTCAAGCAGGGCCCTGCGCTCGGCCTCGAGCAGCCTCTGCGATTCTGGCGTGAGTTCGGCCCAGCCGCACCCGGCACAGCGCCATATTTTCACCGCTACAGAGCGGCCATGGGCCGTGCGGAAAGTCTCCACATCCACGCGCCGTTCCTCGAGAGCCATCTCGGCGGGACGGCCGCAGCGCGGGCAATTGGGCGGCTCCACCACGTCAGGGTCAGAGGCCGGCTCAAGCTCACCGTCCCCCGGTCGCCAGTAGGCCGAGTCCAGGCTCGGTACCTCCACCGCAGTTACGATGGCCCTAACCGTGTCTTCCGCCAGGAGGTCACGGCCCCGTAGCTCCCCGGCGCAAAGCCTTCCGTCTTTTCCCACATTCGGGTGACGGTCGCAGTCAACCAGGCACTCCCAATCGGTGAAGCCTCCTCTTACCGGAGAGCCTACCACCAGAAGGATCTTCCGCACGAGAAGCGCCCTGCGCCGGTCGCCATAGCGGTAAAGGCGCCCTTCCTTCCAGAAAGTGTTTATTCGACGGCGGTCGCAGTTGCCCAATACCAGCCGGTCGCCCTCTACCCCTGTGACTGTAAAACCGGCGGCAAGACAGGTGCGCAGCAGGGTTAAAATCCGATCCCAGCTCTCCGGCGACACCTCTTCAGACCGACGGGACAGCCGCTCCATCTCGCGGGCGAAGGCACGCTGTAAGCCGCAGGCGTGGGACTGAAGGCAAGTAGCCAGTATCTCCTGCATCTTTGCTTCATTAACGGCGGTTTCTACCACTATCGTTCGGACTTCCAGTCCTGCCGTGCGGGCGAGGTTCAGAAAATCCTGGACAAAGCGGGGCGTTCCCGCTTTGATCAAGTGTTTTAAGTCTTCAAGGTACTGCAGGGCATAACTCGTAGCCCGGGGATACGCCGCAGCCATTGTCTTCCTTTCCTCCTTTTATTTACTACGAACCTCACAATCTTTTGCCGCTGACGATGGACAAAAGACTGCTCTCCCGGTTAGCCCACCGTCCAGGCACAGAGGAGGGCCAGGCTTGCCGCACCTTCAGCCCGTTCAAGGTGCCAGCAGAGATTGGTCTCCTCCGGCAGACTGTTCTCGAGCTTCTCCAGCGCTTCTTCTATCTCGGCGATGGTGATCCGGCATGGGCAAAGCATAACGAGTATCACGTAAGCGGGAGTGGCTTTCCCGAGCCAGGCCTGTAGTTTGCCAAAAGCGGCCTCGACCGCCGCTTCGGGGCCCTCTCCAACGCCCAACGCCCAGGATGCAAGCTTTGGGGTGCGACCGGAAGGCAGGACGGGCGAATGGGGGTAGGAACACTCACTCTCAAAGAGGAAAGGGCACAGCCGACAGCGGACTGGAACCGACATCTCCGTGCCGAGATGAGAGATGGATACCGATGCCTCTGAATTGACTGTGAGCCGCAAATCTCCACTTACCACCTGCGCGGGTAGCTTTCTGAGAGGGTTTTGTGGCCAGGGGCAGGGTATCATCTCGTCCTCTCCTCCTTAGCCTGAGCTACACATCGTGCCTGGTCTTGGTCTATGCCTGCTGAAAAACACGGCGGATCGCCTCCCGCAGGTCACCGGAATATAGGTAGGTGCCGAGGTCAAGGCGCGCAGTAATCACGATCACCGCCAGGGCGGCCAAGAACTGTGGCGTGCCGACAAAGCTCGGCACCGTGCCATAGCCCCGGACTTCCCCGTCCTCCCAGGGCAGTTCGCCCGTGCGGTCCCAGGTGATGTAAAAGCCGTCGTAGCCGAGCTTCAGATACCACCACAGTTTCTCCTTTGTCGCGCGTTCTTTTACCAGCAGGTTATCGGTGCAGTCCACAAACCAATCGATCCTCGGCGGCAGCAGTCCTTCCACCTCCTGGTAGATGTACGGAAAAAGATGCAGCACGCACGCCGGGCGCCGCTCGGCAACAAGCTCTGCTAAGGCTTCAACCTTGAGCATCCCTACCTGAGCAACCGTGTAGGGCATCCGGTTGAGATTGTGGGGCTCAATAACGTCCGGATCAATAAGGACAAGTTCCCGCTTTTTCAGGTCTTGCAGGTTACTCATTGGGTAGCCTACAGTCGTGAGATAACTTTTCCTGGTCGAAAACGTGTTCCACAGCCTATACACCGGGACGGGTAGTACCTTTTCGTCCGGCAACCCGGCCACTTCTTTGAGGTCCAGGGTGTGGATATCCTCCGGGCGGTCGTGAAACGGCACCTGGCGGATGTTCCAACGTTGCTGAAGCGGGTCGTTCGAGTCCAGGTGGTCGGTGCTCCAGACCGAGTGAGGGGATAGGGACACCTGTCATCCTTCTACAATCAGGCTCTGACAGGTCGAAAGCACTTCTCCGGCTTCTTTCAGTTTGATTTTCGCGTCCTGTTGGGAGTAGAGTTCCTCGGCGGAAACGCCGGAGGCCTCATCTCCGTAAAAACTCAACTCTTGTTCTGCTCGTAAGGCTCGTGAAATGGAAGCCAACCTTGGTATCTCCTTTTGAAAAAAACTCCGGAAACCGATGGACTTCTCGGCGAAGCCATGGACCGACATCATGACTGCGCGGGACTTCTATGCCAGCCCATATAAGCGCAGCCTTCAAGGCCGATTCCACCGTTTCCTGGCAACGGCGGACTACCAGATTCCAATAAGCCCTTTCGTAAAGAAAATGCGCTTCTTCCATGATGGCTGCGGCCCGTTTCAACATGGCTTGGGCCATTTCGTGGTTGTTCATAGCTCAATTACCTCGCCCGGTTGAAGGTCAGGTTTGAGGTCCCAATAATGCACCCTGCCGACACGTTTGCGCCGGGCGCCGAGAGACTGAAGGCGCTTCCGGAGTTGCTCCAGTACACCTGCCATGAAGCCTTCTTTGTCGTAGAGCAGGACAGATTCCTGGGTCATGTCCAGATAAACGGGATGGAAATGTTGAGCTTCATGGCGCGTGCGGATAATCTCCACAAAGTCGGTGTAGATATCCTGATCCCAGAGTTCCTCCAGCACAGGGGTGAGAGCCTCGCGCGCGGGTTCCAGCAAGGCGCGGCGACGGATCATGCCATGGGGCGCGTCCTCCAGCACAATGAAGAGGTCGATGTCAGAATAGGGACCGGTCTCACCACGAACCACCGATCCGAAGAGCACCACCGAGACCAGGTTCTCACCTAGGGTATCATGGATTTGCTCAGCATATTGCCGTGCCAATGCCAGGAGATGGGCATTGAGTTGTCGAACATCCTGTGTTGCAGACATTGAGTTCCTCCGTCATTCATCTCACATTTATTATTCCCTGTTCCCCGTGGCTCCGTGCGATTATCCAGTTAGCCCTGGATAATGCGAAAAATCCCTTCTTTCATCAACACCGCCCCCAAAGTTGAGCAGGTATCTCAATTTCAACCCCGTGAGTTTAGGACAAGTGAGCACCAGCTTCTTGGGTAATGCTTCGTTAATTGTGTCCGGTTGACATGAGGGGGAAAAGAGGCTTGCCTCCCGTAAATAGTGTTAACCCTTAAGGAAAAAAGGAGGAAAGCCCATGACTTTTAATCGGGATGATATTCTTAAACTTATTTAGAAAGGGGTCAAGAGGTATCGCATCGAACAACTTGAAGATATGAGATGTGAGACGTGAGACGTGAGGTGCGAGATGTGGTTCCGAACCACCAAAGGTGTTACCAAACGCTCACATCTTACATCTCACATCTTACATCTCACATCTCACATGGGCACATCTCTCATCTCGTGGCACAAATAAAGAACAGTTATGGCAATAGAGAAAATGCCAGGTCCTATGAAAGGGCAGCAGGGCACGTAATAGGGAAAGCAATCCTGTTCAACTTCTGCTTCCTCCTCTTCCTCCTTTTCTTCTTTATGTTTCTTACCCTTGCAAAGATACCAAATCCGTTATGCTCGTCTCAACTGCGCCTGAAATACAACTACCGCCACCCCTGAAATCCGTTTTTTCGAACAGGCTCGGCTTTGCTCTTGACAACGGTATATCTCATGATAAATGCAGCCATCAACATTCAGGTTCGTTATGGCAGGGAGGATTCTTAAATGATGAAGTGGGTGTTTCTGTTTCCGGGTCAGGGATCTCAGTATGTTGGCATGGGAAAAATATTTTATGAAGAGTACAGAGAAATTCGAAGTTTATTTGAGGAGGCCGGCGATCTTTTGAAAATGGATTTGGTAAAGCTATGTTTTGATGGCCCGGAGGAGGAGCTTGTTAAAACGAGAAATGTCCAGCCGGCCATCACCGTTGTTAATATAGCCTGTTACAGAGTTCTTGAGATGCACGGTATATATCCGGTAGCCGCGGCAGGACACAGCCTCGGGGAATACAGTGCATTGTACGCTGCCGGTGTGCTATCCCTGCATGACGTTCTTAAGCTGGTTAAGGCTCGCGGTGAATACATGGATGAGGCAGCACAGAAAAACCCCGGTGGTATGCTGGCGGTAATAGGCGCCGATGATGATACGGTTGCCAGAATATGTATAGAGTCAGGTGCCGAGATTGCTAACATTAATTCCTATGACCAGATAATTCTCACGGGCTCTTATGATGAGATAAAGGCCGCCGAACGCCTGTGTAAGGAACTCAAGGTCAGGCGGTGCATTCGTCTTAACGTGAGTGGCCCCTGGCACAGTAAGTACATGAAAGGTGCTCAGGAAAAATTTCTGGATTTTTTGAACAAGTGCGATTTTAGAGATCCCCGCATACCTATAGTGGCAAATCTGGACGGACGTCCTGTCAGTAATGGTGAGGATGCGCGATATAAACTCGGGAAGCAGATAAGCTCTTCCGTTATGTGGCGGCAAAGCATGGAATGGTTTATAGGTAATGGTTACAGTCATTTCGTTGAAGTAGGTCCAAAGCAGGTTCTCGGGGGAATTGCGAAGAAAATAGATAAATCCTGTGTGGTGGCAGGTGTTGAAGATAGTGAAACTTTGCTCAGGTTTTTGCAAAGGAACAATAACCGAAGCTAAGGAGTGCATTATGCTCTACAACAGAATAAGAACCTTTGGGGCACTGATTTTAATCGGTCTGTTTTCGGCAGTTTCATCTGTTCACGGAGAAACCGGCCCCATGGATGTAATTAAGTCCGGGACTCAGAGAGTTCTTAATATATTGAACACCTGCAAGCCCGGTGAAACTCTAACAGTCGCAGAGTATCGCGCAGAGCTGGAGAAGATAGTGGACGAGTACTTCGACTTTGATGAAATGTCCATCAGGGTTCTCGGAAGGCATGTCAGATCTTTCACTCCGGAACAGCGTTCGGAGTTTAGAGATCTCTTTCGGGAGCTTCTTTTCGAGACTTACATAGACAGATATGAGACCTACACGTGCGGCGGGAACGAGGAGGTCATATACGAAGGCGAGGTTATCAGGGAGCCTTATGCATTGGTTAAGACTGTAGTAAGAGGTTACAAGGATACTGATGTAGTGGTTGAATACCGGCTTAAAAAGAAACCTGAGGGCTGGAAGGTTTATGATGTTGTAGTTGAGGGTGTCAGCTTAATCCAGAATTATCGGAGCCAGTTTAACGATATTCTCGTCAGAGAAAGTAGCGAGCAATTGTTGCAAAGGCTTCGACAGAAAGTAAATAAAGGATGAAGGGAAGTGAAAGAAACCTAAACGTTGATCCGAATGATGTAGCGGGTCATCGCAGGCGGTTGCGTGAGCGCTTTAAAAAATCGGGTCTTGACGGTTTTCAGGATTATGAAGTTCTGGAACTGTTGCTCACTTACGTAATACCCCGGAAAGACGTTAAGGGCACGGCGAAGCGCCTTATCCGGGAGTTCGGTAGTCTGTCGGCGGTTTTCGATGCTCCAAGGGAGTTATTACAGTCTGTTGAGGGAATTGGGCCCGAAGCGGCCCTGTTTCTATCCCTGATACCCGAGGTTATCTCCCGTTATGGAGAAAGCAAAAAAGGGGAGCGCCCCAGGCTTACATCGGTTCAGGAAGCGGTAGAATTCCTGAGACCCCGGGTTGACAGACCCTACGAGTCCTTCTGGATTGTGGCTCTGAACAGCCGTAACGAGGTCATTGCGATCGAGCTGGTTCAGAAGGGTAGTGTCAACAGAGTCAGCGTCATTCCCAGAATGGTTGTGGAGTCGGCCATAAAACACAAGGCAACGGGAATAATCCTTGCGCACAATCATCCCGGAGGCGTGGTTGAACCTTCTCAGGCTGACATAAACCTTACGAAGGTGCTTTTTGATGTGCTCCATAATCTGGACATTGCACTCCTGGACCACTTAATTATCACTCATTCGGGATACTTTTCTTTTGCCGAAAGGGGGATGCTAAAAAAGTGAGCGTGATTCTTCGGGATGTATGTTTTGTAAGGTCGGGGCAGAAGATTCTGTCTCACATCACATGGGAAGTTCAGCAGGGTGATAGGTGGGTTATTTTGGGCCCGAACGGCTCGGGTAAAACAACACTTCTCAAGCTTATCTCCGGTTACATTTGGCCTACATCAGGAACCGTGGAAGTCCTTGGGAAACGCTTTGGCACGGTGGATCTTCGCCTCCTCAGGCGCAAAATAGGATGGGTCGGATCTTTTCTTCAGGAACTCATCCCACCGGGTCAGAAGGTTTTTGATGTAATAGCGGGTGGTGTTTCGGCTTCTTTCGGGAAGGTCTACGGTTGCGAAGTTCCTTTTGATGCAGTTGAAAGATGGGCCCGGGTGGTACAGTGTGATTCTTTACTGGACAAACCCTACGGAGTGCTTTCACAGGGCGAAAAACAACGAGTACTTCTTGCAAGAGCCCTTATTTCCGAACCAGACCTTTTGTTGCTGGATGAACCCTGCGCCGGGCTTGATGTTGTGGCCCGTGAGTATTTCTTAAAAACCCTGGAGCACATAGCAGGCCGGCGTAAGACCATGGCCGTACTACTGGTTACTCATCACATTGAAGAGGTCGCTCCTTTTTTTACCGGAGCGGTTGTTATGAAGGCCGGCAGATTTATAGCCAGCGGCTCCAGCGACCGGGTTTTAACGGACGATATACTGAAGGAAGCTTTCAACGTGCCCGTGAAGGTCTTGCGCCATAACGGAAGATTTGCCCTTTATTGCACCGTTGACCTTATCAGGCCGGCATAAAGAGCCTGAATTTTCCTAAGCGCTTCCGGTGTGTCTGCTCCTATAACCTCCCACTCGGGTACCTCTATGAAGCCGAAGTTCATTCCCTTTTCGTTCATAATTTCAACGAGATCGGTGAGAAAATATTCCTTAATTTCCCGCCAGGTTCCGTCTATATTTTTTTTGACCGAATGATACCGATCGAAAAGCTCGTTACAGCAGGCCAGCAGTTCACCACGGCGAAGGGCGTAAATCCCGGCGTTGCAAAGGTTCATCATCTCGAGATCGGACTTGCTCAGATCTTTCCAGTATTGCCATTCGACGATCCTCTTTACTTTTTCACCTTCCGTCAAAAGCCGGCCGTATTGCTTGGGATCCGAAGGTCTGAAGGCTATCAGAGCGGCTTCAAATCCCGTAGCGTCGATGTGCTTTATGAGGCGCCGATAGGTGTGAGATCGCACAAGAGGTACATCTCCCATGGTAATCAGAACGTATTTTGTCTCGACCTTTTCGAGAAATTCACGTGAGGCAAGAAGGGCACCACCGGTGCCGTTCAGTTCCGGCTGATAAATGTAAACTACTTTTTCCTCCTTCAGTGTCTCCTTAACCGTTTCCGCATCATGGTGAACGACTATAGCAACCCTGCCTTTTGGAACCTGCGAAATGATCTCTTTAATGAAGGGCCTTGAACCGTCAAAGATACTGGTACCGGGCAAAAGAGGTAATAGTGTTTTGTTGTTTAAAAAACCCTTCATTCGAGTACCACGCCCGGCCGCAAGGATCAGGGTTGTGACTTCCTCACCGGAAGACTCTCTGGTTACCTCTTCCATTACTCCTCCGTGGGGTTCTCGTCGGTTTTTCCCGGTTCTATTTCCGATCTGGTAAGGTCCTGGCAAGCCCTTTCTGAATCACGCACTCTTCTTATTGCCTGGAGATGCTCCCTGTAGGTCTCAGAGAAAATGTGTCGTCCATCTCCCCGGCTCACGAAATAAAGGTAAGAAACGTTGGCAGGATACAGTGCGGCTTTTATCGATGCAAGGCCGGGATTGCAGATAGGTGAAGGGGGCAATCCTCGTATAAAATAGGTGTTATAGGGAGTTTTGCGCAGGATGTGGTCCCTTTTTACGGGCCCTCTGAAAAAGGGTATATCGTAAACTGCCGTTGGGTCGCTCTGCAAAGGCATCCCCTTTTTTAACCGGTTGTAAAAAACGGCAGCAATGATCGGGCGTTCATCATCCATTACCGCCTCCTTTTCTACGATGGATGCCATGGTGACAACGTCGTGTAACGTCATACCGAGCTTTTTTGCTCTGCTTTCTCCCTCAGACGGGAATCGCCTCCAGAAAGTCCTAACCATGGTTTTCAAGATCGTTTTTGCGTTATCAAGTCTGGTGAAGATGTAAGTGTCGGGAAAAAGATATCCTTCGAGTGTCGTCGCGTTAATTCCCAGAGACCGTATGAACGGTGGATCGGAAGCAAGCCTTATGACTTCTTCGGTTTTGGCAAGTCCGGTCCTGTTGACACGTTCTGCCACCTCGTAGATCGTTGACCCTTCGGGGATGGTTACGATGTAGCGAATGACATCGCCTCGAAATATCCTCTCTATGAGGCTTTTCGGTGTGCTGAAGGTGTATACGGCATACTCACCGCTTTTAAGACCCCTGGCGTAACCGGATATTTTCACAAACCAGTAAATTTTTTCTCTGTCCCGGTCAGACATGTTCAAAAGCCGGGCAATGCCTGTGACGATCTGAGATGCCTTTGCGCCCTTTGGGACACTGTAAACGTATTCACCGTTTATAGCAAAGGGTCGATAGACGAAAAGGACGGACGGTACTATATAACAGGCAGTAAAGATCAGCGCTGCTGAAGTGACCGTCAGTATCAGAAGTATAAGAAGGCTACAAAATCTCCTCACGAAAGCCCCCTCTTGAACACCGGGTTTTTTTCACATACACGGATCGTGACCACAATTCAAACAAAAACGGCAGATCATCGCAATTGCCATATAGCGACTCCCTGTGTAATAATTGATAGGGGCTGTGTGATACACGGTTAGTTCAGTTTGAGACGGGGAGCATTTTGATATGACCCATCGTGACAATGAAACTCGTGGAGCCGATTTGTACAGGGAAGCAGGAGTTGACCTTGAAAAAGCCAGTACTCTTGTCGACAGAATTAAGCCGCTTGCCCAGAAGACTTACCGTAAAGGCGTAAGAGGGGGCATAGGAGGTTTTGGAGCCCTTTATGCACTTGACCCGAATGAAGTGAAACAACCCCTGCTCGTGTCTTCTACCGATGGTGTGGGGACGAAACTTAAAGTCGCTTTTCTCGCAAAAAAATACGATACCGTTGGCATAGACCTTGTTGCCATGTGTGCCAACGACATCCTCGTTCATGGAGCCAGACCTCTCTTCTTTCTCGATTACATTGCCATGGGCCGAATAGATCTGGATGTGCTTGAACAGGTTATTTACGGGATTGCAGAAGGATGTGAGCAGGCTGGATGTGCTTTAATAGGCGGTGAAACCGCCGAGATGCCCGATTTTTACGATCCCGGTGAATTCGACATGGCAGGATTTATAGTGGGCCTGGTAAACGAGGGTGAAGTTGTGGACGGAGCGTCGATACACTTCGGTGATGTTATAATAGGGCTTGAATCAAACGGATTACATTCCAACGGATACAGCCTCGTAAGGAAGATCGTTTTCGGTGAACTGAAAATGACCCCGGACGACATTATTGCCGAATGCGGATGTACTGTAGCCGAAGAACTTCTTAAGCCTACCAGGATCTACGTTCCGGTGGTTCTTAAGCTCTTGAGAAACGTAGCCGTAAAGGGAATGGCCCACATTACGGGTGGCGGCTTGGTTGACAACATACCCCGAGTACTTCCTAACGCCTGCGTGGCGGTTATTGAAGAAGGTTCCTGGAATGTACCTCCTATCTTTGCTTTTTTGAAAGAAAGGGGAGGGATTTCTGATCAGGAAATGTATCGGGTTTTCAATAACGGTATAGGCTATGTGCTTTTTGTCGATCCCGATGACGCAAATGTGGCGCTGGAGCAGTGTGCCGCAATGGGGATAAAGGCCTACGTTATCGGAACGGTAGAACAGCGGAAGGATGACAATTGCCCCCAGATTCACATTAGGAAAAGGTCTTCTGTATAGTGGTTGCCCTGAGCGATTCGATCGTACACCCCGGCATACGTCGGGTAATTGACGTTTTATCCAACTTTCTTCACGGCAAAGAACAGGCTCTCAGACTGGCCCTGATTTGCTTCTTTGCAAGAGGGCATCTTCTCATTGAGGACCTTCCGGGACTTGGTAAAACGACACTTGCAATAGGTATTGCCAGAGCCCTGGGCATGGATTTCGGGCGCATCCAATGTACCAGTGATCTTTTGCCGTCGGATGTGACGGGATTATCCATCTTTGATCAACAACGGAGTATCTTTGAGTTTAAACCGGGGCCGATTTTTCACAACATAGTTCTGGTTGATGAAATAAACAGAGCTCCCCCTAAAACTCAGAGCGCCTTGCTTGAAGCCATGGGTGAAAAGCAGGTAACCGTCGAAGGTCGTACGTACCCGCTGCCGGTACCTTTCTTCGTAATAGCAACTCAGAACCCCCTGGAGAGTTTTGGGACCTTTCCCCTGCCGGAGTCTCAGATGGATCGGTTTATGATGAAGATAAGTATAGGGTATCCGTCCCGTGAGGCCGAGAGGGAAATTCTAAGAGGTGGGAGCAGAAGAAGGGAGCTTTACTCACTGGATCCGGTTCTTACACAGGAGGAAATCCTGGAGATTCAGGAAAGTGCCAGAAAAAATGTGCATGTTTCCGATCTGGTGCTCGACTACCTGCAGAACATCGTTGCCTTAACGAGGACAAGCCCGTTGCTTCGGGCCGGCCTTTCCACTCGCGGCGCCCTTGCATTACTTCATACTTCCAGGGTTGATGCCTTTTTCAAGGGAAAAGAGTTCGTCAGCCCCGAAAATATTAGATCCGTTGCGCCTTATGTGATATCTCACAGGATACTTCCCAGAGAGGAATATAGATCTGTGGATCGGATGGAGGTGGTGAGATCACTCCTGGAAGAGGTACCCGTACCCGTGTACTGAAAATTAATAAAGCCGGACACATTTACATCGGAATGACCATTCTTATTGCCCTTGCGGGAGTAAACACGGGAAATAACCTCATTTATTTGACGGCCTCGTTCCTCCTGGCTTACATGCTCATTTCCGGCTGGATTGCCCAGCTTAACCTTAAGGGGATTGTGATCCACGTCCGATATCCGGACGAAATCTTTGCCAATGTTGCTTTTCCTGTTTTCGTCCACGTACAGAACAGAAAAAAATTTATTCCGTCCTTCTTCATCGATGTAAAAGTCGGTGATGCTGGTCGCTTTCTCTTCTGGGTTCCTTCTAGAGCAACGATAAGCCTCACGCTTTACGATAAATGTACTCATAGAGGCATTAATCGAATGCCCGCCCCTCGAATTTGTTCGTCTTTTCCGTTTAACTTTTTTACACGTATGAGATATGCAGGCGATCCCGTGGAGATCACCGTTTTCCCGGAGCCTAAAAAATGTGACCTCTCTGCCCTTCAGGATCCGGAAAGAACTGAGGATGGGGGTCGTGAAAATGAAAGGACTTACGATTTTGAGAACCTGGTTTCCATAAGGAATTATATTCCCGGCGATCCCTGGAAATTCATAAACTGGAAAGCAACCGCCAAAACCGGGGAATTAAAGGTGAACGAGCTTGATTCAGGCAGGCCGGGATCGTTCGTATTTGATCTGATAGGCCTTCCCGAAGAATATTATGAGGAGTTGCTAAGTTGCTATACCTACCTTATCCTTGAACTTTCCAGGTCAGGCGTACCGCTGGGGGTTAAAACCCCGAAGGTGTTTATTCCTCCGGGAACGGGAAGAGATCACGTGAGAAGGATTCTCACGGTTCTTGCAACGTACAATGAACCTCAGACAGGCTATTGACATTCTTATATTGTTTCTCTCGGTCTTTACCGTCAGTTTGAACTGGCGAATTGCCAATACTGCCCTGACCATAATTTCATCTATCGGACTGGCCCTTGAGATAGCCTACCGTGTAGCCTACGGGGCCTCTCTGCCCATACCTCGCTGGCTGCTGAACGCCCTGGGAATTGGTTGTGTTATTCTAACGGCTACGAGATTTTCATGGGAAAATCCGCTGCCTCCACTTGTGGATTGTATATTATTGCTCATGGTTATCAAATGGGTGGAGCGAAGGAACGCCCGGGATTACCTTCAGATGATCGCCCTGTCGCTATTTCAGCTCGTTATTTATGCTTTTTATACCTTTGACATCACTTTTTTCATCATACTTTTGGCGGTCTTCTATCTGGGAACCCTTACACTTTTGCTCCTTACGGCCTTTGACGGTGAAAAGAGCCTTACGCGGCTGGAATCGGGGTTCCTGAAACGAAGCTTTATGGTATCGGCATTGCAAATGATACTCGTGCTACCTGTGACGACCTTGCTTTTTTTCATTTTGCCCCGGACGAGCACACCCATTCTGGCCTTTCTTCAGAAGCCATCTGTCGGGAGGACGGGCTTTACCGATAATATTTCACTGGGCGAGGTGGGAGAAATACAGGAAAGCGAGTCCATTGCCTTCAGAGCAACTGCGGAAAAGTTGCCCGACGATAAACTTTACTGGAGGGCAATCGTTTTTGACTTTTTTGACGGAAAAAGATGGTATGCAAGTAAGGCAGTACGCCCTGACGAAGAACTTTCCGAAAGAAATTACCGGAACCCGGATTCACAGGTTGTACAGGTTGTGCTTCTTGAGCCTCATGGTGAACCCTATCTGGTGTGTCTGGATGTGCCGGTTGAGGTGGTGACTGCAAGGAAAAAGGTGCTGATATCAAAAGAGTCTGTTGTGTTTATGTTCAGACACCCAATATGGTCGCGGATAAAATACACCTGTAAGTCTCTCATAGAAGAGAGGCCAATTCCAGAACCCCGGTCTCTTGCTCCATATCTTCAGCTCCCTCGTAACCTTTCTGAAGACGTAAAAAGGCTTGTAGAGAAGCTTGCGGTTCCTGAGAGGCCGGAACTGACGCTACGTCATCTCGCAAAGTGGTTCCGTGATAACAGGTTCATATACGACCTGTCGAACCTCCCGGTTTCAGAAGACCCCCTTCGGGAATTTCTTTTTAAAACCAGGCGTGGAAACTGCGAATATTTCGCTTCGGCTTTTGGTGTGATGCTTCGTATAGCCGGAATTCCGACGAGACTTGTCGGAGGATACAGAGGGGGTAAATACAATCCCCTTGGAGGCTATTACCTGGTACTCCACAGGGATGCTCATGTGTGGGTTGAAGCCTATATCGACGGGCAGGGCTGGGTCAGAATTGATCCTGTTTCTTTTGCGGTATCGGAAGTGGCAGGAATGCAAAAGCCTTCGGGTTTCTGGCTTAAACTCCGTCTATACGGTGATATCATCTCTTACTACTGGGATCAGGTGGTAATTTTATATGACGTTTCGAAACAAATGAAGCTGGTAAATCTTGTGAGGTTTCGAATGAAGCTGGGAAGACACTTTAAAATGGAGTGGCCGGACGTTAAAAAAGCTAAGCAGACATTGATGATGATCGTGTTTTTTTTGGCTATTTCCGGAGGTTTTATTGTTGCACTTAGAGTCCGAAAGCATCGCTTACCTGAGCACGCAAGGCTTTGCAGAGCCTTCGAGAGATGTCTCTGGCGTTACGGGCTGGAGCGTCCTCCGGGTATGAGTCTTGAGGAATTTGTAGCTCTCCTGGAGGGAAAGGCGCCGGCTTCAGTGGTAGAGCAGGCCAGACGCTTTGTGAATCTCTATTCCGAGTGTCTTTACAAAAACTCGAGGTTTTCCGAAGAAAATGTAAGAGAGCTGAGAGAAATAGTTAAAGAGCTGAGGAAAGGTGCGGGTACGACCCGCTAATCATCCAACAGCAGACCCAATTTCTCCGGAGTCATCCCGGAAAAACCCGCGATGACCATATCGGCGGCTCCAAGGCTTTCTGCAGGAAAGGAGTTTGTAACGGCGATTACCTGAAGGCCGGCTTTTTTGGCCGCCTCAACACCCGATGGCGTGTCTTCAAAAACGACACATTTTTCCGGAGACAGGGTTCTTCCCAGTAAGAGCTCAAGTTTTCTCCTCGCGAGCAGGTAAGATTCCGGGTCTGGCTTGCTTTTCGTTACGTCCTCTGCGGTTACGAAAACGTCAAAGGCGTCGTACAGGCCAATGGATTTCAGGAAGGCCAGCACTTCGTTACGTAAGGCTCCGGAAACGAGAGCGAGACTCATATTGGAAGCCTTTGCTGCCTTTATAAAATCCACCACCCCGTCGAAGGGCTTTACCTCAGAAGCGTATCTCAGGACCTTTGCATTCTTTTCCGCTATCAACCTTTCGATAAGGGCCTGTTCAGGCCGAACATTGTGCTCTCGCAATATTTCCCTGAAGCCGTCTCGGTCGTCAAAACCAATGTACTTCTTCGCATAGGTTTCGTAGGTAAAGTATATCCCGAAAGGCTTCAATGTTTCGAGAAAGCTTCTGTAGTGAACCGGTTCTGTATCGACTATAACACCGTCGCAATCGAAGAAAATAGCCTCTATTCTTCCCATTGTGAAAAACCCTTGTGCAACGTTTAAACTTCGGCGATCTTGCATTCTACGATTCAGCCGATCTCTTGCTTTTATTACACAGGAACCTTTTTTGAGATCGGCGCGTAAATGCCATGGTCACGGACACCCATCGGTGTGGTATAATACAAAAAAATCATTAGGAAAAGCGATTGAAGTAGACGGAGGCTTGACTAAGGGTAAGTAGCCTTTTAAATTTAAAATACCTTGTTGGTTGATAGATGGTCCTGGAAGGGGGCGATCTGGGTTCGACGGGGGTCAAGAGGCTTAAGCTGCATGCCGAGCGACCTGACGGCTCGTAAAAACGGTCAGGGTTAAACATAACCGCAGACGATTACGCTTACGCAGCAGCCGCCTAAGACCGGCTGCCGTCTCGCCGGCAAGTTCCCGCTGAGCCGGTAGAGGCGTCGGGTATGCGGGATAGCTTTCCGGGAATGCCTGCATCCCGGAAGGCGAATATTCAGGCAGGCTAGCCCGAAGGGAATCCTGCTCGGGTGGAGTCCCGAGGGCGAAATTTAGATACCCGGGCTAAGCATGTAGAGGCTTAGGCTGAAGGCTTCCGGACGCGGGTTCGATTCCCGCCGCCTCCACCAATCTATGATCCGCTAAAATCCGTCTTTGTTAGAGAACCAATCATAAATCAGGGACTCAGCGTGATCTTAGCCGCAAAAGTTCATCCTGGTCCGTTGGTGTTATCGGCTTATCATCATTTGATTACGTTTTGACGAAAAATCCCAACCGGGCTGCCACGTCCTCGTAATCGGGGTCTTCGGCGTAGAGCTTTTCGAGTTCGCTACGTGCCCGCCGAAGCCGGCCGAGTTCCTCGTAGACCAGAGCCCGTTCGTACCGAAGTGCCCGAAGCAATTCCTCAGACCTGCCTTTCTTCCGGCGTAAGGCGGCCGTCAGGGTTTCAAGGGCCGCGGTCAGGAGTCCGAGCCCGCGCAAAGCCCTGGCCTTATACAGGAGCAACGCGGTATGAACCGGCGTGTCGTTCCCGATGCCTTCGGCCAGGCTCACCACCCTGCGACAGGCGTCTTTATCCCCCGGATGGGCGGCAAGTAGGAGCTCCGCCAGAGAAAGCCTCACCACCACGTCGTCCGGTTCGAGCTCTCTGAGTCTTTCCAGGCAGACGATTGCGTCTTTCCAGCGTTCCTGACGCTGGTAAACCTCCACCAGGCCCAGCAATACCCCCCTGAGATCTGGTCTTACATGAACGGTTACTTCGTCGGTAATGGGAAAGCTGGTGACTGCGGAGATCCCGTACCTGGAGAGGTGACGTCCCAGCCGGTCGTGCTTCTCTGCGGCCATGGTCAAGTAATCGGCAGCTTTCTGCAAACGGCCTTTCTTCAGGGCCAGGAAACCGGCGAGACACGCACAGTCGGCCAGGTGAAGGGCCCTTTCGAAGTGTTCCAGGGCCTTATCTTCGTTGCCGCGGATCAGTTCCCGGCAGCCGTCCACCAGCGCTTCCTCGTCGTCCGGAGTGATAAGCCTCTTCAAGAAACCCAGCGTCAGCCGGTCTTCGGGCGGGACCGTTGGGGCGGTCGGGGTAGAGTGAGCTCCGCTCCTCCCGGCACCGGACTTCCTGCCCGAAAGCGTGGTAGTGTAGAAGATGCCCGTTCCCGGGATGCCTACCGTGGCCCGCTTACCCCTCGGACCGATGGTGAACTTCGCCCCGCGTGGCCCGAAGGACACGGATGCGCCCGACTTGCTGAGATTCAGGGTCACGCCCGGAGCGATTCGGACCCTTTTCCAGAAGCGGAAACTCATTTTACCACCTCCCAGGTTTCCACGTCTCCCGGAACGACCCTCATCAACGGGTGTGGATCGGGATTTTCAATCCTGCAAAGGTTTCGGAAACCCTCCGGATCCCGTCTTTTCAACTTGTAAAGAAGATGTCTCCACTCATAACGAAGCTGCCCTACGGAAACTTCTATTGGGCTGACTTCAACGACAGCTCCAAGCCTGGTTTCGTCGAAACGATAACCGCGGCGCCGAGCCTCCTCGAGTACCGCATGGAGATACGCATTGATTGCAGCAATCGGGTCTTTGTGCTCCCGAAAGCGCCGGAGCTGAGGGTGCGATCGGTAACCCCGTGTCTTCCCTTCCAGCACCGCCCTGGCAAGCAACCCTTCACGCCACAGGGCCACCAATCCCCTGGCGTCCAGGTACTTCGGATGCAGTGACCAGAGCCTCATCGTCCATTCCTCGCCGTCAAAAATCCCGGGTTTATGCCGTGTCAGAATAACTCTAACCCTTTGGTTCCAGCAATAAAATAATCCATGGGAACAGGGCTTAGCCAGAACGGAAACAGCCTCTTAAAATGGAGAAATGTGTTGAAAGCGAATGATCCGTTACGCTTCTTGTCTTATGGTCTTTCGATCTGGAAAAGAGGGACGAGCAGTTTGTCGCAACTAATAGCTACATGACCGACGAAGGTTTCACCTGTCCGCAAGAAATTAGCCCGTCTTGGTGAGATGAGGGGGGAGATAGTCCTATGGAAGGCCCATCGATGAACACTCCGGTGACTCCAGAGACGAAAGGGCAGGGTTGCCGATTTGTGATAAAGAATTTTTATGAAATGCTCATCGATGATAACCGGAGTTTGTTGGCCGTGGTAATGACGGCACAGCAAAATCCAAAACGGGTACGATGGCTCCTTCATGACTTCAGGCGTGATTTCGAACACATGACTAAGGATGAACTCCTTCGTTATGCTGTCGTCGAACCCTTTTGCGTGTGCTTTATTTGAATATTGAACGAGCCATTAAGACAGGTAAGATCGGGCATCGCGAGCACGGGATAGTTAAGATTCAGAAAAAGACTGCATAAGGGAGAACAAAAGCCGACGGCCAGCGGTCCTCAGGACATCACCCACTCTTCACACAAGACCTCTGTCTGTTTCAAGACCAGTTCGGTCGCCTGCTCCTGCTTATCGGGCGGATAGCCGTATTTTCGCAGGATGCGCTTGACCAGCACCCGCAGCTGGGCACGGGTATTTTCCCGCTTGCTCCAATCCACCGAGACGCTTCCACGTACCCTTTCCACCAACTCCTGGGCAATCTTCCTCAGTGTCTCATCCCCCAGGACCTGCACCGCACTCTCGTTGGAAGCCAGTGCGTCGTAGAACGCCGCCTCGTCTTCGGATAGTCCTAGATCCTCGCCCCGCCGAGCGGCTTCGCGCATCTGCTTGGCAATGGCGATCAGTTCTTCGATCACCTGCGCCGCTTCGATGGCTCGATTGTGATATTTGTTCAACGCCTGCTCGAGCAATTCCGAGAACGCCCGGGATTGCACAACGTTCTTGCGCAAGCGCACCTGAATTTCGTCCTGAAGGAGCCTTTTCAGCGTCTTCACGGCCAGGTTCTTATGGGGCAGAGCACGCACTTCGACGAGGAACTCACCTGAAAGGATGGAAATATCCGGCTTCTCCAGGCAGGCCGCCGCGAAAATGTCCACTTTCATATCGTGGCAACCAGGCCCACCATTGATTATTGTCCTTCTCAGCCGGAAAGAGGTATGAAAACCGCGCCTGTTCCCGCAAAGTTTGTCCAAACTGCTGGTACTCAGAAAAATGACGCAGAGAACTGCTGACACTGCTGACGCGCCACCTCTGCCGTCAACGCAGAATGCGGCGATGCGGAACACTTTCCGAAGCGCTTCCCAAAGATTCCCATGATGTGCTCCTTCGTACGAAAAAGTGGCCGTCTTGGGATAGGCCGAGTTGAGCTGCAACAGGGGTTGGGACCACCACCTGCCCTGGTGCCGTTGCGTATCCACGAGGGCGCGGACGCGCTTGCCAGCGATGTTGAGGAAGCTGCACAGGTGGGCCTGGTAGTCGCTCAACCTGCGGTGGTGGAAAGTGAAGGCGTCTATGCTATTGCTCCGGGTCGGTTTCCTCAAGCAGATTCACCCAGGGTAGCGCGTCTTGAACGGCTCGAACCAGGCGTCGGTCGGCAGTCCAGAATTCGGCGCCCAGCCGCTCGGCCAGCGCCAGGTAGTGGGCGTCGTAGGCAGCGGAAAGGGAAAAACGGCGTGCAATTTCCAAAGCCTGTTTGTGCAGGTCACCGTCGCCGTAGAGCTCGATGTCGAGGTTCAGGGCCATATCCAGGAGCTCCGAGGCCTCTTGAGGAGATAACTCACCATGAACTGCGTAGCGATAAACAGCGTTGGTGATTTCGTAGTAAACAAGAGCGGGTGCAATCAGCAACCGCCCTGTTTCCTGCCATTCCCTCCACAACTGTACAGCGGTCGCGTTGGGGGTGCCGCTTTGTAGCAACCGCAGGACGAAGCTGGCGTCAAGGCAAACCGGTGAGTTGAGCACTTCGCTCCTCCCGCATCTGACGGATGACCTCCTCCGGCGGTGGAAGCGGACTTCCCCCTCTACGGGCCTTAATCCGGGCTCCCAACTGAAGAATTTGCTCCAGCGTTTCCTGCCAGGTTGCTTGGGGCTGTCCCTTTCGTAGCCGCTCGTACGCTTCCACGGAGAGCACAACAACATAGGGCTTGCCGCCCCGCTCGACGATAAAGGTTTCCCGGTTTTCCACTGCCCGGCGCATCAGTTCGCCGAAGCGGATGCGGGCCTCGGTGGCGCTAACCACACGTTCCATCGTTCGCCTCTGGGATTAATCAATTGGTTCATCACTCAATCTGATTATAGGATTTCTCTTGATGGGGGGCAAGAAAGATGGGCTCACCTCACTCGTGATGCAAGGCCGCATTTGGCGGAAAGGGAGAGTGGGAGGACACCCCCACGCCTCCGACAAGGGATTCCGTCTTTTAACCCGAGGCGAACACATCCGGGTATTGCCCCACCTGAGCGGCCAGGTCCTCGCCCCAGCGGATGACGATGACCCGGTACCCACGTGCCACAAGGGCCTTGCGGGTGGTCTCGTCGACGCGACGCTGGTACCCCGAGTCGTGGGGTGGGCCGTCGCAGAACACCACCACATTCGGCTGGTAGAAGAAATCGGCAATGCAGCGGGGGTCCTGGAAGGACTTCTGTGCGTCGTCGGGAAGACGGTACCCGTGCTCGGCGAGGAAGTTGAGAAAGGCGCGTTCGAACTCGGACTGGGTGCAGCTTTGCAGGTAGGCCAGGTGGTCCTCCCAGCTGACATTCCCGGTGCGGGGGCGGATTTCGGCATTCAGGAGGTGGGTGAACAGATCGCGCACCAGCCGGCGGTTGAGGTGAAGCGCCTCACGCTGGTTGGTGTAGCTCAGAAGGCACTCGTAGCAGGCCTCCCGGCATTCGGGCTTCCGGTCGTTGCCCTGTAAGTCAAAGTGGCAAATCTGCAGCGCTTCTTGCGCCACCAGGGCCATGGCATTCCGCTCTTCGACAAAACGGCGCAACACGCCCAGGCCGCCCTCTGCCGCCTCGTAAAAGAGTATCGCCCGGTGTGCATCCTGTCCCACGCGCTCCACGCCCAGTTCCTGTTCTTCGAGCTGGTAAGCCTGTTCGATACCCCGTTTCAGCGCGTAGGTAAGACTGGCCTCCACACGCGGGTCCTTCCAGAGGGTGGGGTCGTGCGGCCGCACGAGGAGCACGTTCTGCGTTTCCCAGGTGGAAAGCGCCAGCCGTTCCCGGTTGGCACTCTGAGAAGGTGGACCGCCTCGCCGCGGCGCGCGGGCTTCGCGTTCGGCCTCGTTGTCGGTGAGGAGGTCTCCGGAGGCGAGGTCAACAACGAAGCCCACTGGCCGACCTCGCCAGCCGCGGTTGATGTAAAGCAGGGTCGCCGCAGGCGCATAGGTCAGGTGGAAGAGGGGTTGGCCTCCCACCACAACATCCGCCTCCAGCGTGCGGGGTCCAACCCCAGATCGGGCAAACTGATAGGTCACAACGAGGTCGTAACCCATGCGCACCCGCTCTTCCTCGTTGCAGGTAATGCGTTCCCGTCGGACCAGCCGGACGTTGGGGAGGTCGAGGAGGAGCATCGCTTCGCTGTTAACGCCCTCGAAGAGGGTGTTGCAGAGGGGGCATCGCTCCATGCCCGTTTCGGCGAACGCCCCACAGGTGAAGCACAGCCGGATCATCCGCCGGCGCTCTTCCAGGCCGCCGGGTGGGGGCATGAAGGCCCGTACCTGCCACTTGGCCCCCTCGTGGTAGACGATGTTGTGGGGCGCAAACTCCCGAATAGCCAGGTGCCGCGGGCGGGAGATGAATTCGCCTTCCCCGCGTGGCACCCACGCGCGCACCGGCAGCGCCGGGAAGTTGTACCCGGGCAGGAACCCTTCGGAGGCGAGGTAACGGTAGGGGTAGAAATCGCTTTCCTCCCGGGCCACGTCAATCTGCAGCAGGAGGTTCCGCTGGCGCAGGGCTTCCGTTTGTCGGCGGCGGGCTTCGTCCTGGGCTTCTTTGGTCCGCGCCCTGTACATCTCCTGCTGGGCGTGCTCCAGTTCCTGCGTGGCAATGCGGAAGAGCTCCCGCCAGCGGTCGAAGGCCTGGTCGAAGTGTTCCGGCGCCTCGTCCAGCACCCTGCCCAGCCACTGGTCGTCGAACCATCCGGACTGCACAAGGAGGTCCCGGTCCGGGGAGAGGATACGCTCCAGGCGATCGCGCAGGCGGCCGCAGCGCTCTTTCCCCAGGTGAAGGCTGTGTTTGGCGTGGAGCCGCAACGTCAGGTCCGGGTAGGTCTCGGTGTCCACGACCTCTTCGATGGACTGGCGGAGGGGTAAGCCTACCTCCGCCAGCCATTCGGCCTGAGCGTGGGCTCGAATCAAGGTTTCGTTGGTCAGGTCCAGTCGCGGCGCGCGCACGGCGCCCGCGACCATTTCAGCCCGCTGGTGGAAGAAATACTGGTCGTGGCTGCTGCCGGCCACGCAGTAGGTGAAAATCAGCCCAGGCTGCCCTTGCCGTCCTGCACGGCCACTGCGCTGGGCGTAGTTGGCCGGAGTGGGCGGCACATTGCGCATGTGCACCGTGTCCAGGTCCGCGATGTCGATGCCCAGTTCCATGGTCGGCGAGCACACGAGGTAGGGCAGGCGCCGGCCCAGTTCGGGGTTTGTTTGGTCTTCGGGCAGCCAGCGGAAGCGGCGCTCACGGCGTTCTCGCTCGCCAGGGGTGACCACCTGCGCCGTGTGCTCGCGGGCTTCCAGGGTGCGCAGTTCGGGCCCGGCGGTGCTGTAGAAGCGCTGGAAGAAGGGGTTCGCCGGCGCGGACAGCTCCCGGCCCCGGCGGCTGTACACCGGGTCCGGTGGCGGGGATGTGCCGTCGCCAAGCTGCCACACCATGCGCGCCGCGTCCAGCCGGTAGCGTTCCCAGCCGTCATCGCCGACCGCGCGCCTGAGGAAGCCGTGTCGGACGAGGATGTCCAGGAAAGCGGCCATGAAGGCGTCGAAGTCCTCGGGCGTCAGTTCGTTCTGCAAGAAGCGCCCGACGGGTGACCGCGCAGTCATGCTGTAAATGTACCCGTCTCGTGGTTTGGAGCCGGCCTGGTCTGTGGGGCGAACGCACACCGCGGCCTCGCGCAGGTACTCCGTGTCCGGGTCCAGGCCCCAGAACTCGTTGAGGTACTGCTGGGCGCGGCGCGCCAGCCGCCGCAGGAACTCGGCTTCCAGCGTGCGCACGTCGATGGCCAGGCGCTTGCGGATGTAGTCGAGGAAGGCTCTCGTAATCCGGAGACGGTCGTCCGGAGAAGCCTCTGAGAGAACGGGCACCTCCTGCCAGAGGTGGTCCTGCCCGCACAGTTCGTCGAGCCCATCGTACGCAATGCGCAGGAGGCCCACATCCTCCAGGTTGGGCTGCAGGACCCGCCACCCGCGGCGCAGGTCCATGTAAAGCCGGTACTCGGTGAGGTCGCGGAACGTTTCCCACACTTCCCGGGCCACTTTGGAGGTCGGATCCAGGAACCGTTCCCGGGCAATGTCCTGGATTTCCAGGCCCATGTGGTTGACCGTTTCCTCGGCAACGTTGTGGAAGCGCAGTTCCCTGTTCGCCTGCAGGGCCCGGTAGAGGCCTGCCCGCAGCACGGCCATGTGGACGAAGTCGTTGAAGTGGCCCGCCTGGAGGGAGGCGTCCTGACGGCTGTCGGTGAAGGTGAGAAGCTTGTCGCGCACCACCTGGCTTGCGGTCGCATGGCTCAGAGCCGCCGTCGCCAGCACCGTGGTGGCCGAGGATCGGCCTTCGCTGGAGAGAGGGGAGAGCTTGGTGAACTCGGCCTCCCGTTCCGTGTAGTACTCGCCGCAGCGCAAGCACAACCAGAACTTGCGGGGTTGCCACCAGACCGGAGCCGCGCCTTCCACCGCGTCAGGGGCGATGGTGCCATCCGGCTGCACCCAGACCCGTTGAGGAACGCGGCCCCGCCAGGTGGCGCTGACCCGGCCCCGGGCGTCAAGCCACTCTTCGGGAATCTGGCTCTCGTCCCACTCTTCGAAAAAGGTAAGGTACCCCGGCTGCAGGCCTTCTTCCACGTCCCCGCCGGTCGGATGGGGGAGGAACCGGCCTTGCATGTTGTCTCGCAGCACCCAGTAGTACTCCTGACCGCAGATGCGGCAGAAGCGCAACGGGTAAAGGGGACGCTCCGCGGCGACCTGGCCTTCGGCCGAGAACGCCCGCCTTTCAGGAGGCTCCAGGGTAGCGTAGACCGCCCGGCCCTGGGAGATAAACTGGTGGAGTTTGAAGGCGAAGAAGGGCTCCTGCCCCTGGCGGGTTAGTTCCTGGTTGAGGGCAGCCGCGAGGTTGAGGAAGGCTTCCAGGGCGCGGCGGCATTGGTCCTCCGGAAGGCAGATCTGGCTCGCGGGTTCCCCCGCCACTTCGGAAAGGGCCCGCGGGGCGCGGCGGCGGTAACGCCCTTCTCCCTCCGGCTCAATGCCCAGGGCGTATTCCAGCCAGCGGGCCAGGGGGTGACGCCGCAAGGTCTCCAGGTCGGGCTGTTCCGGCAAAGGCCCGTTGAGGGCCGCGCGGAGTTCGGCTATAGAGGGAGGACCGCCTTCAGTTGCCGGTTCCAGCGTTTCCTCAATGACCTGGTCGGGCTCCATGGAGATGCCGAAAAAGCGGCCCACGAACTCGGCCACCACCTGGCGGCGTTCTTCCGGCGTGGCGTCAGGGTGGGCGACCAGGGTGGCGCTGGTGCCGATGTGCACGACGCGCCGCCGCTCCAGCCGGGCCTTCAGACGGCGCACGAGCATGGCCACGTCCGCGCCCTGACGGCCCCGGTAGGTGTGTAGCTCATCAAAGACCAGAAAGAGGGGCACGTCCGGCCGCGGTTCAATCAGGGGACGATCTTCCGGCCGAACGAGCATCAGTTCGGCCATGACGTAGTTGGTCAACAGGATGTGGGGCGGCTGCCGCCGGATGGCCTCCCGTTCTTGCTCCGGGGTTTCCCCTGTGTAGCGAGCGAAGCGGACGGGGAAGGAGCGGCCGGTGCGGGACTCGTAGCGCTGCTGCAGGTCCTTTAGCGCCTGAAGCTGGGAGTTGACCAGCGCGTTCATGGGGTAGACGATGATGGCGACCGGGCCGGGCATGTCGGCCTGACGGACGACCGTGTCCACGATGGGGATGAAGTAGGCGAAGGTCTTGCCGGACCCGGTACCGGAGGTGAGGACAAAGCTCTCGCCCGCGACGGCCTTGCGAATGGCCTCCACCTGGTGGCGGTAGAGGCGGAAGGTAAGGCCATCGGCGCGACGGAAGATGCGGGCGGTTTCCGGGTGAAGCACCGCCTTATGGGCCAGTTCTTTCACCGTCACGTCCCGGCGATAGGCGGGGGAAAGCTGCACCAGTGGCTCGGGCCAGAGCCGTTGCTCTTCCTCCAGCAGCTGGCGCACGAACTCCCGCAGGCGGTCGTCCGCAATGTTGACGAAGGAGCGGACGAAGTCCGCGTAATCCTGCATGACCTGGCTGTGGAAGGTGAAGATACTCATGGCGCCTCTTCCATTATCGAAGCATAGCGCTCGGTGTCCCTATTGGCGTCTATTCTCCCTCTCAAGCCTCTCCCAAGCCTCCAGCACCAGCCGTCGTGTGCGGTGCTCACCGAGGTGTTGGCCATGGTTGTTACAGCGAACACTTATCGATATCTTGGTTTATGTATAGAGTCAACGTATTGGCGCAGACGCATCGGAATCTCAAATGCGCTATAAACTATGGAATTTAAGGCATCCCACAGCTCTTTGCCATTTGGTTCCTGCTGGAGGCCTACGCAAACCTCTGAGAGACTGCCCAGTTTATCGAGCGGTATAGGTATCCTAGCTAAAACGTAACCGTCAAAATGCATAGTTCTCTGAGCTCTGTTGAATATGAACACATGCACGTACCAGTTAATCAAATTAGACATGAGATAACCGGTGATGATAAAAGGATCTATGCCAACGAGCGTGACCGTCAAAATATTTACAGTATCTGTACACACTACTGGACTGCTGCAAATTGTACCAATAATACGAATATGTTCTTGGGGATACTTAATATGCGCAACTATGTTTTGAAATAGTGGTGTGCTGGATGGAGTGACGAATAAACTGGCCTTGTCGATGTCTTCTAATCTAATAAACCCAGAGGGTGTTGGTTCTTGGAATTCCCTAATATTACGTCCTTGTACTATAGGAATGTCTCCAGATGGCTTAATCAGGTTTCTCTTTATTGAAGCGCCTCTCTTTGTTGTGCAAATATCGCTTAACATACAGTGTTCCGATGTCTCGATAATTTCAAGTAACTCTAGATCCCTGGGAGATACTCCAGATGGTATTACATCCAGTTCTTTGCATTTTTCTCTATGAACAAAGTGAGTGTTAAAATGCCCATCACCCGTAATACGTCCTACCTTAATCTGTGGTACTATACTTGTTCCTTTGCTAAGTTGCAGTGTAAGCATAATTTGTTCAAGACGAACTTGTTTCCATGCTTGTCCAACGTCGATAACAGATATAATATAGGGCAACATGTACCTACGCATTTCACGCCATGCATCTGAGTATGTGAACGATTTAGGCATAACAAACCCAATGCGACCATCGGACCTGACTATATTCAATGCTAGGAGAACAAAGTACGAGGCCATGTTTTTAGAAGATCGCGCTTGTAAGTACATACATTGTGCTTTCGCAAACTTAGCACTACGAGCTGTGAAGAGATAACCGTATGGTGGATTACATAACACCACATCAAATCCCCCCTCGGCGAAGACCTCCTGGAACTCCAAGGGCCAGTGGAAGAAGCGGAGGCGCCGGGCCACCGCTTCCGCCATGCCGCTCACTTGGCCATGGACGGGCCGGCCGGCCAGGGCCCGGCGGACGGCGTCGGTGGTAACCGCATTTTTGCCGGACATCAGGTGCTGGAAGAACGCCGCTGTCCACAAATCGCACGCCTGGCGGATGGGCTCCTGGCTCGCGCGCAGCGCCTCGTACCGGCGGGATTTCTCCGCGATGGCCTGAGGCGAATCGTCGGGGAGCGCCTCCACCTCCAGGGTGGCCAGAGCGCATTCGAAGAGGGCCTCGTCCAGCAGGCGCGCGGATACGGCGAGCTGGCCGCTGCGCTCCACCGCGTTGCGCTTCTTAATCTCCCGGGCCAGGGGCCTGTCGTCGTCGGAAACAGGGGCATACGCGGCGTCGGGGATGCCCTCCTTCAGCACGCTCAGGTCAAAGACGCCCACCAGGCTGTCGCCGCAGCGGATGCGGTGGTCCAGGAACGTGAGGGGCTTGCCCGGCACATGGCCTTCAATCCACAGCGCCACCTTGCACAGCTCCACGGCCAGGGGGTTCTTGTCGACGCCGTAGATGCAGTAGGCGATGACCTCCCGTCTGGCCTCCCGCTCGGCCTCAGGGGAAGGCTCCTCTTCTACGGTGCGCATGCGGGCCAGTTCCCTGGCCAGGCGGCGGGCAGCCGCGAGGAGGAAGTGACCGGAGCCGCAGGCAGGGTCCACGACTTTGATGGAAAGGAGGGCCTTCTCCTGAGCAATACGATCTGAGGATCCCTTCAGCCTCTCTTCGATTACCGGTTCCAGCGTGCTCTTGATCAGCTCCTGCACCAGCTCCGGCGGGGTGTAGTAGGAGCCAGTGGACTTGCGCTCGGTGCCCGTGGCGAAGCGGAAGGCGGGACCCTCGGGTTCCTGGACGATGATGGGATGGTGGTCCAGAAGGCTCTCGTAGACCGAACCCAGTTCCTCCACGTCCAGGGCCGCGTAGTTTACCCGGCGCCAGGCCAGGGACTCCTCGTCGTAGTAGTAGGAGAGGTAGTAGATAGCTTCCAGGAGGTCCCGGTTGGTAAGGCGCAGGTTTTCCAGCGCAATGGGCGCGAAGAGGCCGCCGTCCAGCACGGGGAGGCAAAGGAGCGCAGCCAGGGGCCGTCCGTCGGCCTTCGGCGTGGGGTCCCGGAGGAGCTCCCACAGCACCCGCAAGGAGAGCCAGAGGTCCTCATGGTCGGTGTAGGCCTCGCGGCGGTCGGCCAGGCGGCGCAGACGGGTGATGCTGTAGTGGTCCCGGTAGAGGTCCGTGCCACCCAGGAGGTTGCGCTCCTCCGCGACCAGGAGAAAGAGCAAGCGGTAGACCAGCCGGAGCAGATCCTCGTACAGGCCGCGAGCCAAGTCGCCATCCTGGTAGGGTAGTTCGGAGTTGAGTCCCAGGAAGCCGGTCCCCAGAACCTGCAAGGACGCCTCCACGCCGTCCCGCAGGCGGTCACGGGCGCGGTTCCCCTCCTCCAGGGCCTGCTGGTAGTAGAGTTCCAGCCGACACTCGGCCGCGTCGGCAATGCCCTGGGGCGGCCGCGTGCGGTGGAGCAGGCGGTAGAGGACCACAAAGTCGTTGAAGTGGGCGTCGCCTTCGGCCTCAAAGATGGCCTCCAGGTCAAACTCCACGTAGGCCTGCTGGCGGAGCAAGGGGGACTTGCGCAGCAGCCGGAGCACGCGGCCGTTGGTGACGATGCCCCAAAGGTGCTCCGACCGGTTGAGGAATTCCTGCATCAGCGCGTGGGGGGACATGCGCGGGCGGCCGTCGGGATCAACCCGCCCCAGTTCCTTGCGCGCGGCTACAATGTGCACGGGCGGCGCGTCCTCCTTCTCCCCGGCACGGTGGGAGATGTGGTAAGCCATGTCGCCTACCACATAGGCCCTGGAATTGTAATGCAGGTCGTACCCCAGGAGGCTCAGGAAGGGGATCACCCACGCGTTGCGCGTCTCACTCGTGCCCGATTCCTTCTCGGATAGGCGCTCCAGGCGATGGCGGAACACCTGCCACATCTTGCGGGCGTCCCGGTAGAGGGCGGCCGCTTCGTCCAGCACGGAGCGTCCGGCCGGCAGGCCAAAGTCGGTCGGACGCTGGCCGGGCAGCGCGGCGGCCTCCAGTTTCTCCAGGAAGTCGGGGCCGAAGAGCCCACCTGCGAAGTACACCGCGCGCTGGCTCACGGCTACACGAAATGCAATGCGAGGCTCGACCAGGACCACACTCATGGCATCACCTCCGGTTGCAGTAGCAGAATGCCCAGGATATCGGGCGGCCAGTGGGGCTCGACCTTCAGCCCGCGCACCTGTTCGCCCACGCTTTGGCGCACCCGGCGGTGGGCTTCCTCCAGCTGGGCGGCCCGTGCTGCAAGAATGTTCGGCAGCGGGGAGGCATCGGCCTCGGCGAAGAAGGGCTGCAGCGCCTCCAGCACGTCCTGGACCAGCTCCCGCTTCTCAGCCGGGAGCATGTTGGCCGTGGGCTCGGCTGTCAGCAAGGGCAGGGCCTCTTCTGGGGCCAGCCACCGGTCGCTGAAGGCCCGCCACCCGACGACCAGCACTTCTTCGGCCAGGAGCGGGTTGCGGTTCGGCCGGTGGATGAGGTATCGAGGCCGGAGCAGGAGCAGCGCGGTGAGGTGACCGACAGCCCGGGTGCGGATGGCGCCAGCGCGGGCGCTGTGGTCCACCCCGTTCCCTTCCAGGGCTTGCTCGAACAGATAGCGGGCTAACGCGGTGACGAAGGGGTGATTGCGGCCCAGGTACTCGGCCCCTTCCGGTGTCGGACTCGTGAAGGTGATCACCCAGCGTCCCGACCGGTCCCTGGGGAGCGCGTGCTGCACTGCGGCCGGGACGCTCACCAGCGCGGCTTCTTCGGTGATCACCTCCCACACGTCGGCGTACCGGCCCCTTGGCCCGACCTGCAGGCCCACTTTCTGGCGCGCGGTGAGCACGAAGTTGCGGACCGCGTCCGGGTCGCCGAGGACCTGGTCGGTGGCTTCGAGTTCACGGCGCACGATATCAGGTTTGAGTGCGTGCTGGGCAAAGCGGGTGCGGCTCTCCCGCTCCCGCTGGGCGTCCAGTTCCCACTTGCGGTGGATTTCGGGGACCGGGCCTTCGAGCAGGGTCAGCTGTCGATAGATTTGTTCACGGCCGAGGAAGAGGGCGTGGACAAGGGCTTCCATGATGAGCCGTTCTTCTTCGGGCACGGGCACATGGGTGCCCAGGATCCGGCGAATTTCCCGCGCCTTGTCGAGAAGGACGCGAATAATGGCGCCGTCCACGGGGTTATCGCGGCCGTAGAAACGCACGGCCTTCACCACCGGTTTGGGCTGGCCGTAGCGGTCTACCCGCCCTTCCCGCTGTTCCAGGCGGTTGGGATTCCAGGGCAGGTCGTAGTGGATGACGGCGTCAAACCCTTTTTGCAGGTTGATGCCCTCGCTGAGGCAGTCCGTGGCCACGAGCACCCGCCGGCCGGGTTCCCGCATGAAGGCTTCCACCTTGAGCCGGCGCTCTTCCTCACCCAGGCGGCCGGTCACGCAAAGGACGCGGGCGGATGGCGTCTCCGCCGCGAGGGCCGCTTCCAGCTTTTCGGCGACGTACTCGGCGGTGTCCACGTAGTAGCACCAGACGACAGGGTTGTGGCCTTGTTGCAGGAGGCGGCGCACCAGGCGAATGGCCTCCTGCAGTTTTTTGTCCTCGGCCTCAGAAATCGCGGCGGCCATTCGCTCCAGCTCGCGGAGCCGACGCTGTTCCGTGGGCATCAGGTCGGCTTCGGTCTGCTCCAGCAAGGGCGTGGGCACCTCGTCGCTGGGCCGGCGGTCGCTGGGCTCGTAGATCGGCGAGACATCTTCCACGTCCTCTTCGGCGGTAAGCGCTTCGCCCTGGCGGCGTTTGGCCAGGGCCACCGCCGCGGCCCGGGGGCTGGACATCACGCAGCGCAGGAGCACCAGAGCGCTCCACCAGCGCATGCGGCGCTGGTGGGCCGCAAGGGCCAACCCGCTTTTCACGATGTTCTTGCTGAAGCGGTAGACGGCTTCAAAGAGCTCTCGGTAAGCCGGGGAGAGGGTATAGGTGGCGTCGACCGTCTCCCGTTTGGGGAAGATGGGCGCGCCTTTCCACTGCTTCTCGATGTCCATGCGGGTGCGCTGCACAAAGTGCTTGGCGAGCTCCCGGCGCTGCGACTCCGTGAGCTCGGTAAGGTCCCACGCTTCGAACTCCGGCCGCAGGAGACCCAGGAGTTTTTGGAAGGACTCCGCGATGCCGCTGTGGGGCGTGGCGGTCAACAGGATGAGGTGGCGATTGGGGTTAGCGGCCAGCTCCCGGACGAGTTCGTAACGCAGATGCCGGTCCGTGCCGCGGCCGGGCGTTGCGCCGTGGGCCTCGTCCACCATTATGAGTTCCGGCGCGTGGACGAGGAACTGGTGCTTGTTGCGCGGAAACTTCACAAAGTCGATGCTGATAACTTGTACCGGGAAGTGTGCTTACACGCTACGGCCCGGCGGCGTTTGGCGGTCGAGCCGGCCGGCGGTTGCCGAGTTGATCACCACCGCGTCGAAGTGGAACTTCTCCTGAAGCTCCTTTTGCCACTGGTCGCACAGGTAGGGCGGGCAGAGGACGGCAAAGCGACGGATTTCTCCCTGCTCCCAGAGCTCGCGGACGATGAGCCCGGCTTCGATGGTCTTGCCCACGCCCACGTCGTCGGCGATGAGCAGCCGCACGGGCCAGATGCGCAGGGCCATCATGAGGGGCACGAGCTGGTATGTGCGAGGTCGGACGGAGATGCGGCCAAGGGAGCGGAAGGGCGCGGCCCCTTCCCGCAGGAGCAACCTCGCGGCTTGCCAGAGCAGGTGCACGCTCTGGGCATCGGCCACTTCGTCCGAGGAAGGCCACGGGAACCGGGAGGGCGAGAGGCGTTCAAAGGGAAACGTGTACCCCAACAGCTGGGCCAAGGGCAGGTGCACCGCGACCACGTCCTCGCTCGTCCCTGTGAGGGGCCGCAAGAGGGCCACATCCGGCTCCTCTGCGGGGAGCAGAACCCAGTCGCGGTTGCGAAAGCTTACAATAGAACCGGGTTGCATGGTCTGTCTCCTTTTCGATTGGCTCCTTCTGCTACCGGGTATCATACCACACGTTGGCCTCTAAAAACTCCTCCGCCGTGTTGAAAGCGTTGAAGAAAAGAGGCGTGCCGGCAAAGAAGAGGGGAGAAACCAGGCCGATGGTCATAAAGTGGTACACCCGCGAGGTGATCTCAAAAGTGGAATGCGGGTTTCTGAACAACTGGTAAAGGTCCAAGGCTTTGCCCCGTCCCCCTACGAGTTCAATCAACGCCCGGAACTCCTCACCCATTCCCAAACCAAAGCCGAAGAAGAATATGCGCAATTGTTCCACAATGCCACTATCCAGGCTGTAGAGCCTTTGGCTGATAAACATCCATCCCACCCCATATTTACGGGTGGTGTGGGCCGCGTCAATAAGCAGGCTGTGAATAGCCTCTTTTTCCTGATTTTCCGGTTTTTCCATGGGCGCCAACCAGTGAGCTTCGTCCATGGGGACTAAGTTGTTGAGACGGCGCCCTTCTTTGTAGGTCCTCTCAGCTTCTGTGCGAATTCCTTGCAGTACCCTTTTGATCACAAGCGCTTGTATTGTTTCGTTCCAGAGGATAGTTTCTTGATCCCCTGGGCTCTTGTCGCCTCCGAACAGCGGCAACGAGGAAAGGTCATGTGGGACTTGCTTCGCCTGTTCTTGTGAAAGGTCAATGACCACCAACGGCCGGGTTCCTTCCGTGGGCGCCAGCAATTTGTAGAGCAGGTGGTCCACTTTTTGGACTTTCCCCCGATCTTTACGGAACAGCCATGTCACATAAAGCCCATAGGGCTTTTTTTATCCATGAATACACAGTAGCTAAACTGATAGCCAAAACCCTACTTATACTAGAGATATTCATGCCCTCAAGATACATACCAATAGCCTTCTTCTTTTAGCCACCTCGGATGCATATGCCTCTCAGCTTCAGGGGTAAATCTATAATTGCAATGCCTGCAAAGGTAAGTCTGCTTCCCATTTGACCTCCCGTTCTTTTTGCACCAGTTGTTACCGCAGTGCGGGCATCTCATATCTTCTCTGAAAAACTTGCGCCTGCCCATCACTATCAAATCCCTACCGATCAAAAATCTCCGTGAGCCCCATAAGAAAACTTCCCATGGTCAAACCACCCGCTTATGCTACAAAAACCGGACAATTAATGTGTTGCTAACAACGGGTTCCAAACGGGCTTGACAATAAAACTTTGTTCGGCTACCAAACTATAGTGGTAAGGCGGCATACCCAAGTGGTAAGGGAGCGGTCTGCAAAACCGTTATTCGCCGGTTCGAATCCGGCTGCCGCCTCCAACGAGGCCATAAAGGGGACGATCGCAAGGTCGTCCCTTTTTTGTTGAATGACCGTATTTGTGGTGGTTTCCCGGTGAAGGCAAGATATATTTCGCTCGGTCCTTTAATCGATTGGAGAAGAGTAAACAGACCCATCGATTGGAATGAAGTTTTCAGGAACGACGACCCGGTAGTTCTGGAGATAGGTTTCGGAAATGGTGAATATCTTATCCGCAGGGCGAAAACAGAGGCTAATAAGAATTTTGTGGGAATCGAAAAAGAGTGGCAGTCCGTATGGAGGGCTTTGAGGCGAATTGCTCAAAATCAACTTTCAAACGTTCGCCTTTTGAAAGCAGATGCTCGATGGGCTGTGCATCACCTTATGGGTACCGGTGTTTTTTCGGAAATCTACAGCCTTTTTCCGTGCCCCTGGCCCAAAGAGCGACATGTGTCTAGAAGGCTTTTTTCAAATCGGTGTCTTAAGAGATTAAACAACAGTCTTGTGGGTGGTGGCGTTTTGTGGATTGTTACCGACGATGATGTTTATGCAAACTGGATTAAGGAACAATCAGAAGGGTCGGGTTTTCAGGTCCTGCACGAATTTATACCCCCTTCCTTTGGAACTAAGTACGAGACAAAATGGGTAAACGAAGGATTGCGGCAATTTCACAAGATCACTCTTATAAAAAAACAGGATAGTCTGTTTATGCCCGAGGGAGAGATTATCGTGAGGACCTATAGAGTTTCCGAATTCTATCCAAATGACTTTTATCCGGATCCGGTTAGAGGTAATGTAGTTGTTGACTTCAAGGATTTTTTGTACGATTCCAACAGGGGAAAGGCTCTTCTGCGGGCGGTGGTTGTGGAAGATGAATTTGTTCAGGATTTCTGGATTGAAATATCAAGATCCAGGGACGGTAGATGGCATATCAAGCCGGCATCGGGTTGTGGTTGGATTCCAACCGTAGGACTTCAGAAAGCCCTCGATGCCGTCTATGCGTACTGTACGAAAAGATCGGAGCAAACCGGGGCCGCGAAACAGTCGTAATGTTATTAAGGCACCGATTAATTTTTAAGGAACCGGGCCTGTGAAGAAGAAAGACTCTGAACCCGGGAAAAGCATTCCAAGGCTTCAGCAAATCATGTTAATCAGTGCACTACGGCGGAAGGATATACGCAGGACTTCTACACCCCTTTACAGACTTCTCGGTGTTTTTGAATCCAGGATTACAAGAGAGGTTTTAAAGCCCGGGTATATCGAAGGGAGGCTGGCTCAGTATCAACATCTGCTCGAATCGGCCGGTTATGCAAAGTGGAAAGTGGTCTTGTGGGAAAAGAAGGTCGGTTTTCTATTTGCTCAGGACGAACGAAAAAATCTAGTTGAACTCATGTACGAGAAGGTGAAAGAAGAGATTGCTCCACTAACGGGCTGGCTCATCACCGTTGTTATTCATGATCCGGATGGTGATATCCCCTTAAAGCAGATCAGCACCTCCAGGTGTAAGTGCATAAGGGCAAGGGGGCCTATAAGGGGTGATGTGTACCTTCATGAAATTGCCGCAGAGCTTTTCTATCGACCTCATGTGCCCGCAAACATTACTCCGGAGCGGATGATGGAGGACATGGGAACCGGAAGGTTTCGCTCCACCATGGCAACGCTGGAAAGGGCTCTCAGGGTGCTGGAAGAATCGGGTTGGGTCGTTGTTGTTAAAACCCGCTGGAATCTTCCTGCTATGGCACTGACGGCGGAGGGTTACCGGGTTGCCAGGGCTCTTGGAAAATAGCCGCGTTAAGTACGCTCTGGGAAGACACCTGAGGGTCTGCAGGAGCATAAGGCAACCGAAGGAGGCTTTAGACCTTGACGTTAACTCAGAAACGATACATCGGGTGCTTGGTGAAGCTTCTGATGTCTTTTATCCCGGTCAGGTTCTCGATCCTCTTTTTAAAGCCCTGGGCAAACGTGTCTTTCCCGGAAATTTTTATTCCTTCATGGGGAACAAGATAAGGCAGTCTCTGCTTTTTCAATGGCTTGGAATTCCACATCCGAGAACCAAAATCTATTATGGGGCACGTAAAGAAGAGCGAATACTCCGTGATTTTTCCTTTCCTTTTGTTGGCAAACGGGCTGTTGGTGGTTCTCAGGGAAAAGAGGTCTTTCTCATCCGTGACGAAAAGGAACTGGAAACTTATCTTAGCCTGTATCATCCGGCCTACGTCCAGGAGTATATTCCCGCCAGTAGAGATTTAAGGATCGTGGTTTTTGCAGGCCATGTCATCCACGCCTACTGGAGAATCGGTAAACCGGGTGATTTCAGGCATAATGTTTCGCGGGGCGGCAGTGTGGAGTTCGAAAATATACCCGAAGACGCCCTGGAGTTTGCCCGATGGGTAGCCGAAAGGTGCGGTTTTGATGAGGTGGGTCTGGATATATTACCACGAGGCGAGTCTTATCTGGTTTTAGAGGCGAATATGGTTTACGGTTTAGAAGGTTTCAGACGCAGAGGGCTGGACATCAACAAGATTTTCTCAAGGGCCGAAAAGGAGGGCTGGATTTGACGGACCGCGACCTGATCCGGAATATCAGGAAGCGAATCATGGATTCAAAGAAGCTGGTTGTTTTAACCGGTGCTGGGATTTCGGCCGAATCCGGTGTTCCCACCTTCCGGGGTGAAGGTGGCCTCTGGAGATCGTACCGCGCCACGGACCTTGCAACCCCTCAAGCCTTCTCGAAAAACCCTGTCCTCGTCTGGGAGTTTTATTTATGGAGGAGACGGCTTATCTCGAAATGCAAACCCAATCCCGCTCATTTGGCCCTGGCCGGTTTTGAAAGCTACAAACCCGTACTTGTAATTACCCAGAATATTGATGGGCTGCATCAAAAGGCGGGGAGCAGGAACGTCCTGGAAATACACGGCAGCATATGGCGTGTAAGATGTGTGAAGTGCGGGAGGCTTAGGGACGACGATAGGCTTGAGATGGATCTTCCGCCCGTGTGCAGCCTATGTGGAGGTCTGGAAAGGCCTGATGTGGTGTGGTTCGGAGAGAGCCTGGACGAGGGGATTTTAAAGGGAGCTCTGGATGCTCTCATGAGTGCCGAGGTGCTTTTGATTGTGGGCACCTCGGGAGTTGTTGAACCTGCCGCTTCTTTCGGTCGTTTCGCGGCATCTCACGGCGCTTATGTGGTTGAGGTTAATCTTGAACGGACGCCTCAATCTCCTTATTATGCCTGCACCATATTGGGCAGGGCCGGTGAGGTATTACCCGAATTGCTTACTTTTGAGGAGATCTCGCAGAAATGAGCAGTCCTTGGAAGGTTGTTGACAGCAGGCTGGAGCACTGTGCGGGGATGTTCAGGGTGCGTATTGACAGTGTGATCATGCCTCGGAACAAAAGAAGGTATAACGTCTATGCTCTTCAGTTGAGCGATTGGGTTAATGTCGTGGCGCTTACACCTGAAAAGAATGTTATCCTGGTAAAACAGTACCGACATGGGGTTCGAGACTTTACACTGGAGTTTCCGGGAGGTGTTATAGACCCAGGAGATACTCCCGAGGAAGCTGCCCTGAGAGAACTTCGCGAAGAAACGGGATACGAAGTCGAGGAGCTTTTACCTGTCGGTATGGTATATCCCAATCCTGCAATTCAAACCAACAGGTGTTTTACGTTCCTGGGGAAAAATGCAAAGCAGATCCATGACCAGCAGTTAGATGAGCTGGAGGATATTGAGGTAATAACTGTTCCCGCACGCACAATTGCTGAGATGATTCGTGAAGGCAAAATAAACCACGGATTGATTGTTTCGGCTTTCGGCCTTTGTATGTTGCAGTATCCGGAGCTTTTCAGCCTGTAGCCCCTTTAGGACACTTTTCTTGCATTCCCCGATTAGCTGTGTTAGTTGAGAAAAAAGGTCGGGGCGTGGCGCAGCCTGGATAGCGCACCTGCCTTGGGAGCAGGATGTCGGAGGTTCAAATCCTCTCGCCCCGACCAGTAAAATCAATGATTTCAACTCAAATTTTCCATTTTTTGTAAACGCCTACTGGAAATTCTAGAGTTTTCAAAGATTTATTGTTCCACATAGTGTAACTGTATACTTAAATTCGTTTTATTTTTGAAATGTATGGAAGTAATCTGTAAAATGTAATTGCTATGGAAACAAAAGGAACCAGAACAATAATAGCAAGAAAACGGGGCAACAGGAAATATTACTATTACTCCCGATCCTATCGTGTAAAGGTCGATCCAAATGCTACGGGAAAGACCAGGGGATCGGGAAAGAGTAAGGTTGTGACCCGGCAGGTTTACCCGGGCACTGCAGAAGATATATTGAAGCTGATTGAAGAAGCCCGGAAGCATCAGGAACCCAAAAAGGTAAGCTCCCGGCAGTTCGGCCTTCCCATGGCATTTTTTGAGGTGGCAGAAAGAATTGGGCTGAGGGATATTATAAACAGAGTGGTTCCCGGGAAGGTCTGTGGGATCTCGCCGGGGGATTTTGTGCTCATGGCCGCCATAAACCGCCTTGGTAATCGTCTCGGCAAGGCATAAAGATGAAAACTTTCGGCCAAATCACGCTAAAGTGTATCGCACGAACGGCAGGTCATGTTTTTATCCATAACCAAAGGCACGGCTTTAGAGATGACTACACAGCATGTTCTTTCACCAATGCGTTTAACAGCACCTTCAAACAAGCATAAAGAGTTTGCTAAAATAATTTTAGCGTACTTTTTCTGGGCATCAGGGAAGAGAACCAAATCAATGAGGCCCAGCTCGTCTTCTGCTGTTATAAACATTATCCGTTTCCCACTCCGAGTCGGTGGTGTGTGAACCAGAATAATGCGGCCCGGTATTTTTACATGGCGACCATTCGGGATATTCCTCAGTTTTTTACTATTTATTGCGTTTTTGCTCGTCAAAAAATGTCTGAATGGCTCAAGGGGGTGTACCTTGACGTTTACTGTAAGACACTCCCTTTCTGCAATAGCAACCTTAAGCGACCTTTCCTTCATTGTTTCCGAGCCCATCAAAAGCTCCTATGGTGAAAAGCGTACAGAAAATTTTTCGGCTCAACTTTACACGGGCAAGGAATTCCGGGATCGACTTAAAGGGACCGTGAGCTTCTCTATCTTTTACAATTTTCTCAGCCGTTTTTGCCCCAATTCCCTTCACCGCACAAAACCCTACTCGGATGCCGTTACTTTCAATCGTGTATTCAAAACGGCTGAAGTTTACGTGTGGTGGGTACACCGGGAAGCGCCTTCTTGCTTCGTTTAGAATCACCCATGGTGGGTAACTGCCCACTTGACCGGAGTTTAACAGCCCGAGATAGAACTCAAGAGGGAAATGAGCTTTAAGATATGCCGACTGATAAGTTATGTATGCGAAGGCCGCAGCATGGGCCTTACAAAAACCGTAAGAAGCGAAAGCAGAAATCTGTTTCCATGCTTTTTCTGCAACAAAACGTGAATAGCCCGACTTGATACACCTTGAAATGAACTCAACCCTGAGTTTTTCCATTTCCTCAGGGCTTCTATCATGGGTCATGGAACGCCTGAATACATCTGCCCATTCCAGGCTGGAGTTTGTCAACTTTGCCACCATCTTCAAAACTTGCTCCTGATAGACGAGAATCCCGTAGGTTTCTTCAAGAATAGGCTTTAGCTCAGGGCAAAAATATTCCACGGGTTCTTTCCCGTGTTTGCGCCTTATGAAAGGGGTTGCCATTTTTGCCTGCATCGGGCCCGGGCGAAAAAGTGAAATTTCAATCATTAAGTCTGAAAAACATTTCGGTTGTAATCTGCTTAAAAGCTGCCTCTGGCCAGGACTTTCCAGCTGGAAAACACCCACAGTCTCGGTTGAGCATAATAACCTGTAGGTGTCTGAATCATTAAGATGGATGTTATCCAAATCCAGTGCTTTACCGTTTTCTTTTATGTAGGAAAGGGTTTTAGAAATGGCCGTGTGCATTCTAAGTCCAAGAAAATCAAACTTGGGAAGTCCCAGTTTTTCAATGTCATCTTTGTCATATTGGGATAAAGGAAAACCGGAAGGGGAAAGCTCAAGAGGCACCATGTCCAATAGACTTTCAGAGAGGATGATACCCCCGAGGTGTGTGGAAATTTGTCTTGGAAGACCGCTTAGGTTTCCTACAAGCCTCACGAGCTCATTTTCTTCGTGCAGTGGGCTTTCTGCAAGCTCAGGTAATTTTTTTAAAGCCTCGTTAATTTCGTTCGGGCGGAGATGATACGGGAGAAACTTTGTAAGTTCTGAGACTTCTCCGAGATGCCTTCCCATGGCTCGCGCAACATCCCTTACAGCACCTCTTGCCCTGTAGGTTGATAGGGTTGAAACGAAAGCGGCCTTGCCTTTGAAACGGTGGAACACGTATCGTATAACCTCGTTTCTTCGTTCCGAATCAAAGTCAACATCTATGTCGGGTGGGTCGAAGCGCCCTTCGTTTAGAAATCTTTCAAAAAGAAGATTATGTTCAATGGGGTCAGGACCTCCAAAAAGAAGATAGGTTACTAGAGAGCCCACGGCAGAACCCCGGATACTCAAGCGTATTCCTCGATTTCTTGCCCAGGAAACGACATCGTAAACTACCAGAAAATAGCTGGAGAAATTCCTCGAAAAAATAAGATTAAGTTCCTTTTCAAGCCTTCTCAGAACCTCGAGTGTTACCGGCTTGTACCTGACAGCCAGATTTCTAAAACATAGCTCTGTTAGCCTTTCTGTATCACGGTCAAATACCTTCGGTGGGTGCACCCTGAAAAGTTCCATGGTGAAATCGACCTTTTCAACCACTTCACCGATTGCGTGAAAAACTTCCGGAGGAAGAACACAGGACATCTCCTGTTCGCTTTTTAAATAAAATTCGTCGCATGGTAGAGGGGATATTGCTCTGTGGTGAACTGTCTGTTGTATTTTCACGAGAATCTGATGAATTATGAAGTCTTCCTTTTTCAAGAAGGTTACGGCGTTGGTACCAACAGTTTTGGAACCGATTTTTTTAGCCAGACGCATTAGCTCACCCGAAACTTCTATGTCTGTTTTAATGGAGTGATTTTGTATCTCAACATAAAGATCTGCTTCGAAGATATCCTTTAAAAGCCCAAGAAATTCCTTTGCCTCGACAAGCTTCCCGCTTCTGATAAGCTTCCACGCCCTTCCGTCCCGACCTCCGGTAAGACAAATGAGCCCTCGGTGATAAGTGTTTATGTCATCAAGAGAAAATACGTCCCTTTGTGCCAATTTTGTCGCGGTTATAAGACGGGCAAGGTTGCTGTAGCCCTCTTTGTTTTTAACAATCAAAACCAGTATGCTTCCATCCGACAGGGGGGCTTCAATACCCAGGATGGGTTTTATACCTGCACGATTTGCTGCTTTCACGAATTTTACTGCACCGTAAAGCCCTCCTCTGTCGGTAATAGCAACAGAAGACATTCCCAGGGCTTTTACTCTACGTACAAGCTGTTCGGGAGTAAAAGTTCCGAAAAGAAATGTAAAAGCACTTCTGACATGGAGGTGGCAAAACATTATTTTCCCAAATGCTTTTTAAATACTGGATTTTCTAATGAGACCCACCATTATTCCAACAATTTGAGGCGACTGGGGGTGCCTGAAAACAAGAGGCCTATAAGAAGGGTTTTCAGGCCTCAATTCCACCCTTCCGTCGGGATATTTTTTAATCCTCTTCAGGGTCACTTCTCCGTCAACAATTGCCGCAACGATCTGCCCATTCTCTGCGCTGCTCTGTTGGCGAATAATCACGATGTCTCCGTCTCTTATTCCAGCCCCTTCCATCGAATCACCCTTTACCCTGACGGCGAACTTTACCCCTGAGCCGAAAAAGCCCGGATCTATTGGAATAACCTCCCGAAAGTCTTCAATGGCTTCTTCGGGAAAACCGGCCGGGATTTTCCCGACGAGGGGCACACCCCCGAAAGGGGCAGTTAGTATCTCTATTCCCCTTGCTTTCCCCCGTGAGATTCTTATTGCCCCTTTCTTTTCAAGGCTATCCAGATGGCTGGCCGCCGTTCTCGGCGATGAAAAACCAAATTTTTCCATTATTTCTTGAATAGTGGGAGGAAAGCCATGGTCTTTCTGATACTGAATGAGGAAGTTCAAAACTTCCGTCTGCTTTCTGGTTAGCTTTTTCATGATCGTAAGCCCTGTCGTTCTGTGCGGTGATTTCTATACCATAAATATTTATGCATTAACATTTATACAGATTTTTGTTTCCGCAGGCAATTAAAATCGATTGTAGCAATGATCCGCTTTGAACCTGCCCAAAAGCGACATGGCGAAACTACAATTCTCCTGCGGACTTATCCCCCCTTTCGGTTTTGCTGCAAGAATAAAAAATTTTGTAAAAATCCCAGATTTTGAAATTCCCATCGTGACTCCGGGGCCGCTTCAGGCTACCGGAGCAAGCAAATCCGAAGCGTCCGTATAGTGACCCCCGGCTGAAGCGCACCGGTAGTAGGAGGTAAATTCGATCATGCAAAGGAGGTGTGTGATGAAAGGGAAAGGCGTTTGCGGATTCGTATCCGCAGGTGAAGGGCCAATCGTAAAAAAGATATCATGCCGGAAGTCCTAAAGGGGCACAAGACCATCCCTGGACGAGGCGCCCAAGCAGGATCTCAAACAGAACAAAGTTCAATGGTGGGTCGGTATGCTCACGGTGTTCGGCACGCAGGCTCTGAAGGTCAAGTGCTCCGGAGGGTACCCTCCCCGCCGCCTATGGTAGCCCGCATCCTGCGGGCCCTGTCTCCTTTAAGTTTGTTTTTGCCAATGCGAACCACGGCGGTGATCGTCTTACCGAATATCCTGCGCACCATGTACGGGTATTCGATGTCGGCCGTTGTCCCCGGATAGTTCGGCACCGTAAGGATCATGTGCAAAAAAAAACGGCACATTTCCTGCCGGAGGATCTGAAGCCGGATTTTTTTCGTTTCGGGGTGATTCCTAAAGCGTTCCAGGGCTTGCAGGTGTCTGGGAAGGAATATGCCGGTGTCGTCTTCCAGATTTTCTTCTGCAAAATGTTCAAGCAGTACTTTACGTGTTCTAACTCATTGCTCATGGCCCTGTTCCCCGGGTTCTGCAAAGGATATTGCGTTGTCGGGGTTTACCCTGCCGGCTACCTTTTCGAGCTCTTTTACGGCCTTTCTCTGGGCTTCTGCTGCAAGGTGTGCGTAACGCTCCGTCATGGCGAGTGTCTTGTGTCCCATGAGCTCTTTGACGGTGTAGATCGGAACACCGGCTATTACGAGCCAGGACCCGAACGTGTGGCGCAGTGTGTGAAAGCATACCTTCATTCGGGGATCCTGGATGCCTTCGTTTAGCCCCAGGGCTTTTACGCTTCTCACGAAGGCTTTGGAGATTTTCTGGATCTTCCTGCCGTGTTTTTTGTCTTTGAAAACAAATTCGTCCGGCTGTCCGGAGGTTTTGGAAGCGAACATTTTCGACACGGCATCGGTCATGTAGGCCACACGGGTGGTGTTATTCTTGGGGTCCCGGATGTAGATTGCCCCGCTTGCAAGGTCTATGTCTCCCCAGGTAAGGTTTGCTATCTCGCCGAACCGTAAGCCGCAGTGAAGGGCAATCAGACAGATTCGGGAGCAGGATGTCGGAGGTTCAAATCCTCTCGCCCCGACCAGTAAAATCAGCAACTTAGAAAATCTCAGTTTTTAAAATTTCCCCACCGGTTTCCTATGAAAGAAGAGTCGGGCTGTGAAGGTCGGGCTTTCGGGCTGCGCCGGCAGGGGCCACGCCGGAGAAATTCCAGGGCAAACAGACGGGCCATCACTGGAAACACACCTTACGCTAACGCTCCGTATTTCCAGAACTTCAGGACGGCAACGGTTTCCGCTCCGGCACCATCGCCTTCTTTAGACTCATGATTCCCTAAACTTCAGTTTGCTTTCCTCTGGAAAACAAAACTTGTGCAAACCCTCATATCTTCTTTAAAATGATTGCACCGTTTTTATGCAGCATAACAATATTACGGGGAGCGTATAGACTATGATTTTGAGTAAAATTCTGGGATGGTTTTCTAACGATCTTGCAATAGATCTGGGTACCGCCAACACGCTTGTCTACGTAAGAGGAAGGGGCATCGTCCTTCATGAGCCGTCTGTTGTGGCAATAAAGCGAGATGCTCAAGGAGGAGACAGGGTAGTTGCGGTGGGTACGGAAGCCAAAATGATGCTCGGAAAGACTCCGGGAAATATTGTGGCCATAAGACCCATGAAGGACGGAGTTATCGCCGATTTTGAAATTACCGAGGCGATGCTGAGATACTTTATCAGGAAAGTACATAACCGCAGGTCTCTTGTGAGGCCACGTGTAATTGTGTGCGTGCCCTCGGGTGTGACACAGGTGGAGCGAAGGGCGGTTAAGGAATCGGCGGAATCTGCAGGAGCAAGAGAGGTTTATCTCATAGAAGAACCAATGGCGGCCGCCATCGGAGCCGGCCTTCCCATAACAGAACCTGTTTGCAATATGATCGTTGACATTGGAGGTGGCACAACGGAAGTTGCGGTAATCTCGCTCGCCGGGATTGTTTACAGTCGCTCTGTAAGGGTCGGTGGTGACAAAATGGATGCCGCAATTCTTCAGTACATCAGAAAAACATATAATCTCCTGATTGGTGAACGCACGGCGGAACAGATCAAGATAACCCTGGGGAATGCATATATGGACGGGGAACCGCAGTACATGGAGGTTAAGGGTAGAAACCTCGTTGATGGGATACCGAAAACCGTTAAAATATCTTCCGATGAGGTCAGAGAAGCCATCCAGGAGCAAATTGATACAATAGTGGAAACGGTTAAGATGGCTTTGGAACAAACCCCGCCTGAACTCGCCGCTGACATCGTAGACCGGGGAATAGTGCTTACGGGAGGAGGAGCCCTTTTAAAAAACCTGGACTATGTTCTGAGACGTGAAACGGGCTTGCCGGTCAGTGTAGCGGAGGATCCTTTGACGGCGGTTGTCCTGGGTTCCGGAAAGGCTCTGGAAGATATTGATAGATTAAGAGAAGTGCTGATGTAACTTCCGATTAAGGATGGTGCATGTGGGAACTGATCCGGCGGCTTAGAGGTTTTTTTTTCGTGCTCTTTTTCATAATAGTGGCCTTCTATCTCTTTTCCCTCAATTTTAAGACAAGCCGCTTGGATACTCTCCAGAGGCTGGTTCTGCACGGTGTGGGTCCACTGGCCGAGGGATGGACAAGGCTTGCCAATGGGATAAATAATCTGTGGGATTCCTATATAAATCTTGTCGGAGTCAGAGAAGAAAACTACAGACTAAAGAAAAGAATTTCTCAATTGGAACAACTTCTTGTTGATTATAGAGAAGCCTATCTGGAAAATCAGCGACTGAGGCGACTTCTCGAGTTTCGTGATCAGCTTCAAGTCCCTTCGGTTACGGCCTCGATCATTTTTCACGATTTTACAGGTTGGTTCCAGTCCGTTATTATAAACAAAGGAAGCCTTGACGGTATAAAGCCTGATATGCCCGTCGTGTGTTACGAAGGCGTCGTGGGCAGAATATTGAACAGTGGATCTCGCTTTGCGAGGGTTATGCTTGTTACGGACCCCGCCAGTGCCGTTGACGTGTTGGTCCAGCGTAGCCGCGTTAGAGGAATACTTGTGGGTGGGGAACCGGGACTCTGCTACGTGAAATACGTGAAAAATGATGCCGATGTGAGACCCGGTGATCTTGTCATCACCACCGGAAAAGACGGGATCTTTCCCAGAGGTCTTAAAGCCGGAATAGTAACCAAAGTCTATCCGGATCCTGTAGGGATTTTCCAGTTCATAGAGGTCAGGCCCGTAATGGAGATAGGGAATCTCGATGAGGTGCTCGTTTTGTTGAAGGAACCATCGTTGCCGCCTGGATTCCCCTGAAAATAAGGTCCTTGGAAGAAAATCGTAATGGCGAGAACCGGCATAACTCTCAGAATAACGATAGTATTCTTTCTGGTCCTGTATTTAAGCTGGTTGGTTGCTTACCTGCATGTCCCGGCCTCGATAAGGCCCGATCTCTTCTTCTACTTCGTCGTTGCCCTTGGTTTTATGTTGCCACCTCTTGCACATCTTATCGTTGCCGTGGCAGTCGGGTATTTCGTAGATACCCTCGCCGGTAAGCTCTGGGGGTTCCATGTGGCAAGCTATGTAATAATTGCTTCGATAATGAGGGTCTCTTCAGACCATATGGATATCTATTCTCCTTTTTTTCATGCTGTGCTGATTGTTGCTTACGTCACACTGCAACAGATCTTTATAGCTCTTTATGCTCAGGGACTGTGGCCTGAAGCTGGAATAGAGTTTTTTTTAAAAGCATGGCTTGCTAAAGTTCTTGTGTCAACAATTTTAGGAATCCCATTTATTGCGTCGCTTGTAAGGTTTATGTACCAGGAAAGAACATGAATAAGAATGTGATACTTCGAGAGCAGAACAATATCGTTGTGATTAACGTTTACGCATTGGCGATAATATTCTGCTGTGTTATTGTCCTGTATTTGTGTGGCTTTTACTACTACCAGGTGATAAAGTGGGATGAGTACAAGAAAAAATCTGAAAATAACCATACCAGGTTTGAGCGAATTATTGCTCCCAGAGGTGTTATATTTGATGCTTACGGAAGAGTTATTGTGGATAACAGACCGTCTTATGACATCTATATTACCAGAGAAGAAGCCGACGTCGAAAGAATAACCGTGGCCGTTTCAAATCTGTGTAATGTAAAAACGGAAGATCTGGTGAACGAATTGTCGAAATACCAGAACATCCCAAAGCATATCCCCGTAAAGCTTCTTGGCGACGTTGATCAAGATTGTCTTGCCCGTATTGAGGCCTATAAACACAAATTGCCCGGGCTTTTTGTTTCCGTCCAGCCTGTTAGAAACTATCCGTGGCGGGAAGTAGGGGCTCATATTGTTGGGTATCTGGGGGAAATTAACCGGGAAGAACTCAATAGGCTCGAGGATGCCGGATATGTCGTCGGTGACTGGATAGGCAAAACCGGACTGGAACGGGTTTACGAGTCCGTTCTGAGGGGAAAAAACGGGATGGAGGCCGTTGAGGTTGATGCCCTCGGGAGACGGTTGGGCGTATTGGATAGGGAAAACCCCATCCCGGGCAGGAATGTATGGCTTACGCTGGACTGGGAGCTACAGCGTTACGCATCCGAAATAATGAGGGATAAAGAAGGGGCTCTTGTTGTACTGGACGTAAAGACCGGGGCTATTCGAGCTATGGTTAGCTCTCCTTCCTATGATCCCAATCTGTTCGTTCGGGGTGTAAACTCCGAAGAGTGGAATGACCTGCACAGAGATCCCCGTCATGTTTTCCTGAACAGGGCGATTCAGGTCGGTTATCCGCCGGGGTCCACCTTTAAGCCTTTTGTCGCCCTTGCGGCACTTGATACCGGAGCTGTGAAACCCGATGAAACTATCTGGTGTCCCGGTTATCACAGGCTCGGGAACAGAACCTATAGGTGCTGGAAAAGAGGAGGACACGGATACGTGGATTTACATAGAGCCATTGTGGAATCTTGCGATGTCTATTTTTATCAGGTGGGGAGCAGATTGGGGGTTGATACGATAGCCCGTTACGCCAAACTCCTGGGATTTGGTGAATTAACCGGGGTGGAGCTTCCCGGTGAGCGGACCGGGTTAATACCCACAACTTCCTGGAAAAAAAGGCACTACGGCGTGCCGTGGCAAAAAGGTGAAACCTTATCGGTCGCAATTGGACAGGGGTTCGTGCTGGTTACGCCCCTTCAACTGGCCAGAGCCTATGCGGCAATAGCCAACAATGGATACCTCGTCAGGCCTTACATTGTCGAAAGGATTGAGGGAAACGGCTTTCGTGCACGGGAGGATACAATTCACGAGCGAGTAATTACCAACGAGAAGGCCTTAAGTCTTGTAAAAAAAGCCCTTGAAGATGTTGTTAAGGACCCTCGTGGTACGGCTCATGGGATCTGGAGTGAAGCCATACCAATAGCGGGTAAGACCGGCACGGCGCAGGTTGTGGGCCTTAAGTTGAGCGGGGATGAATCGTCGATGCCGGAGCATTTCAGAGACCACGCCTGGTTCGCAGGTTATGCACCTCCCGATGATCCGCAGGTGGTAGCCGTGGCGATCATTGAGCACGGAGGTCATGGGTCTTCTGCAGCGGCTCCGGTGGTTAAAGCTGTAATAGAAAAATATTTCCAATTACAGCGGGAAAATCACAACGGTTAACCTGTAGAGCAGGATAAAGTTGTAGTCGGTATGGAACGGTTTCGGTTAACTGCACAGGATGCCATATGGGGTCCTGGCTTCCGGCATGAGGTACCCCGGAACTGTCAAAACCTTCTCACGAAAGGTGAGTTTCTGGAATGTGCTCTTTTACGGCGGCAGAAATTGAATAAAAAGCTCGAGGACAAGAGCAATTCCTGGAAAAGAAACCGGCTTGGAGGTGAGATCAGAAAAGCCGGTTGGGAAATATAGGGACTGGGAGATGGCTTGGGCCATCTGGATAAAGGCTTTGGGGGTGATCCGGTTTGCCCGGAGGGGACCTACACAGGGGAATAAGTCTCCGAGCAGAAGGGTCGGAAGGTTGTCGGAGCGGCGAGATTATCGGCTCCTATATCCGGTGCGGGTGCTACGGACGGCCTGAAAATACCGCCAGCCGGGGCTTCGGGCCGTGCTGAAAGGCGGATGACAAATACCCCGGCCTCGAATTGCAGCGATTTGCAGTTCGGGGAGTCAGGAAGTGTCGGTTGATAGACCGCAGGCTGATTGAGTACTTCGATTGGGTTATATTTTTCGTTGCCTTTGTTCTTTCCTCCGTAGGTTTGGTCAATCTTTACAGTGCCACCTATGTGACCGGCTCACAAGGTATTTTAAATTCTTACCTGGTGAAACAGGGATTGTGGATAGTTATCGGGCTGATTTGCATGTTTGGTCTGGTTTCTTTTGATTACAAACATCTGAGCATTGTTAGCATACCACTTTACGTAATCGGAGTGATACTGCTGATTCTGGTACTTGTTATTGGTGAAGAAAGCCATGGTGCTCTGCGATGGATTGCTTTAGGCCCGATCAGGTTTCAGGTGTCTGAGATTGTAAAGGTTATAATGGTCATAACCGTGGCGGCCTGGGGAGCTTCCGATGGAGTCACCCTGTATCCCGGTGCAGGCAAAGTGGCACAGTTCCTCATCATGGTGCTGGTGCCTTTTATTCTGATTGCGATAGAACCGGATCTGGGGACGGCTCTGGCACTGGGGTTGATTTGCTGTACCATGTTTTTCGTGTTGGGCGTCAGGAAAAGGTGGCTGATTGGTGGAATGGTTTTCCTTCTGATGGTGGCTTATCCTGTCTGGAATTACGGATTGAAGGAATATCAAAAAGATCGAATAAAAGCGGTTCTTAACCCTGATAAAGATCCCCAAAGGACGGGATATCATGTCCGCCAGTCTAAAATTGCAATCGGCTCAGGGGGACTATCCGGTAAGGGTTATCTTAAGGGGACGCAACACAGGCTTCGTTTTCTTCCGGAGCGGCATACGGATTTCGCCTTTGCCGTTTGGGCCGAAGAATTCGGCTTTACGGGGGTCTGTGCGGTGTTGAGCCTCTATCTCCTGTTGTTATATCGGTGTTTCTGGTGTGTTTTGAGTGCCAGGGATCGAATGGGATCGTTGATTGCCATGGGTGTGACGGCAATTTTCATGTGGGAAGTCATCATTAATGTCGGGATGGTCCTGGGCTTTCTTCCGGTGGTGGGTATGCCTTTACCCTTTATAAGCTATGGAGGTTCTGCTATGGTGCGCAACTGGATTGCCGTGGGCCTGATAGAAAACGTGGCTATGAGACGCTTTAACTATCGGGCTTCGAAAGGCAGGTAGATGTGGCAATGTTAATAGTGGTTCTAATGGGTGGGGACCTGACAGTGAAGTGTGACCTTAGGCGCTAACTACGTTGTGATTTTTTGTACTTTTTGCTTGCAATCATCTAAATATTGTGTTAACGGCAATAGCCGGTATGACAACGCCATGTAAAGATGCAGATCTGGCCGATTGGGTGAGCGGTTGCCGCTCCCTTCGATAATAGCGCTTTTCGAAGTAACAGGTTCAATCAGATAGGGGATCTAAGAGGAAGGATGGGGCGATGATAAGCATTGATGTGACTCTTTTGGTCCAGATGGTAAATTTTTTGGTTTTTCTTGCAGTAATGAACATCTTGCTTTACAGGCCGGTCCGCAGGATTGTCGAAAAGAGAAATAAGCTCGTTTTGAGCCAGAAAAGCGACATTGAGAAGGCGCAGCAGGAAGCTGAACAGGCTTTGCGTGAATTCGAGGAAACAATTCGGAACGCCAGAATAATGGGACGACAGAAGATTGAGGAGTATAAAGAGAAAGCCCGGGCATACGAGAAGGAGTTGCTTCAGAAAGCCTACCAGGAAGCAGCCGAACAGGTGGCAAAGGTTCGTGAAGAAATAAGTAGAGAAAGGGAGAAGGCAATACAAGAGCTGAGAGATCAGATTCAGGTATTTTCCCTGGAGGTGGTCCGGAAGATCCTGGGGCGCAGTGTGGTTTAATTACACTAAAGGGGTGGTTGATATGAAGGGTTTGGTCAGGTATGGCACGGTGGTTGTTTTTACGGGAGTTGTACTTGCCGGGCGGGTGTGGGCGGCGGAGGGCGCCGAACACGGAGCCAACTGGGGTGATTTACTTCTGAGGTGCATAAATTTTGCAATTCTTGTCGGAGTGCTCTATAAGTTGTTGAAAAAACCTATTGTGAATTACTTTACTGCCCGACGAAGGAACATCCAGCAGTTGCTCGAAGAGATGGAGAAGAGGAAAGAAGAGGCGGAGCGGAAGTGTGCCGAATACAAGGCCAAGCTGGCGCTCTTAGATCAGGAAGTGGAAAAGATAGTAAAGGAGTACGTAGAGCAGGGGGAGCGTGAAAGGGCAAAGATTATTGAGGCTGCTGAGCGTCAGGCCGAGTATATCAAACAGCAGGCTCAATTGGCCATTCAGCAGGAGATGAAGGCGGCCAAGGAGGCTCTGCGTGCGGAAGTGGCGGAGCTTACGGTTAAGGCTGCTGAGGATATGTTAAAAGAGCGTATTGGTGATGAGGATCAGACAAGGTTGGTTGAAGAATTCATGATAAAGGTGGTGGAGGCGAAGTGAGAAACCAAGCCATAGCCAAAAGGTATGCTAAGGCGATCTTTGAGGTCGCCGTTGAGGAAGGCAGGGTTGATGAGTACGGGCAGGAGCTCGAGCAGGTTCTTGCCCTGTTTCGGGAGGTGCCGGAGTTCGAGAGGGTGCTGGTAAGTCCGATGTACCCCGAGGATGTCAAGCTCAGTACGGTTGATCGGGTAGCCGAGATAACCGAGATGTCGCCGGTTATGTATCGCTTTGTGCGCCTTCTGGTGGAGAAGCAGAGGATAAAGTTCTTTTCTGATATTGTCTCCTACTACCGGAAGCTTCAGGACGAGCGTGAAAATATAGCTCGTGCTCAGGTTACGGCTGCGGTTGACCTCGACGAGGCCACTCTTGATCTTATTGCCGAAGCTCTTGGCAAGGTAGTCGGTAAAAAGATAGTTGTTGAGTTTAACAAGGATCCGGAGCTTATTGGTGGAGTTGTCGCCCGTGTGGGCGATTTGGTATGGGATGGAAGTGTTAGGACGCAGTTGAAGAATATTAAAGAAACATTAAAGAGAGGTGAGTTGGGTTAATGCAGATCAGAGCAGAAGAAATAAGCCAAATTATTAAGGAGCAGATTAAGGAGTACGAGAAGGCGGTTGAGCTCAGCGAGACTGGCCGTGTGATTTCCGTAGGCGACGGTATAGCCCGAGTCTACGGGGTGGAAAATTGCATGGCCATGGAGTTGCTTGAGTTCCCGACCGAGCATGGACCGATCTACGGATTAGCCCTCAACCTCGAGGAAGACAACGTGGGTGTCGCCATTCTGGGCGAAGACATCCACATTAAGGAGGGCGATCTGGTAAGGCGCACCGGGCGTATTGCTCAGGTGCCCGTTGGAGAATCCGTTATCGGTCGTGTTGTGGACCCCGTTGGGAATCCTCTGGACGGAAAGGGTCCCATCGAAGCTAAAGAGTTCCGTCGCATCGAAGTCCTGGCGCCGGGTGTTATTGCCCGTCAGCCCGTAAACGAACCAATGTATACGGGTATTAAAGCCATTGACGCGATGACGCCCATAGGGCGTGGGCAGAGAGAGCTTATCATCGGCGATCGTCAGACCGGTAAGACTGCTATCGCCATTGATGCTATTTTGAATCAGAAGGACAGCGGGATTATCTGTATCTACGTAGCCATCGGCCAGAAAAAATCGACCGTTGCCCAGGTGGTTGAAACCCTCAGGCGCCATGGTGCTATGGAATACACTACCGTGGTTGCCGCATGCGCCAGCGACCCGGCTCCTCTGCAGTACATTGCTCCCTATGCCGGTTGCGCCATGGGCGAGTATTACCGTGACCGTGGTCAGCATGCCCTCATTATTTACGATGACCTTTCGAAACAGGCAGCTGCTTACCGTCAGGTGTCGCTGCTGCTCAGGCGTCCTCCTGCACGTGAGGCATACCCGGGCGATATTTTCTACAATCACTCCAGGCTTCTGGAGCGTGCTGCCAAGCTGAACGACGAGCTTGGCGCCGGATCCCTGACTGCTCTTCCAATAGTTGAGACTCAGGCAGGAGACGTATCTGCTTATATTCCGACGAATGTTATATCCATTACCGACGGGCAGATTTACCTTGAAGCGGGTCTCTTTTATGCCGGTATTCGACCGGCCATCAATGTCGGTCTTTCGGTAAGCCGTGTTGGAGGTGCGGCTCAGATTAAGGCCATGAAGCAGGTTGCAGGAAGGCTCCGTCTTGATCTGGCTCAGTATCGAGAGCTCGAAGCTTTTGCCAAGTTCGGTAGCGACCTAGATAAGGCGACTTTGGCGCAGATCAACAGGGGTATGAGGCTGGTGGAACTGCTGAAGCAACCTCAGTATCAGCCCATGCCGGTTGAAAAACAGATAGTATCGCTCTTTGCGGGAACTCGTGGATTCCTGGATCCTCTGCCCGTTGAAAAGGTTACGGAGTTTGAACAGCAGTTGCATTCCTTTATTGAGAACAAGTATCCCGAGATTTTTGCGGAAATAAAGGAAAAGAAGGAGATCACTCCGGAGTTAGACGAGAAGATGACGAAGGCGCTCAAGGAGTTTAGCGAGATCTTCCAGGCTGGTCAGTAGAAACGTGACACGACAGAGTGAAAGAGAGTTGGTCTTATGGCGACGTTGAGAGACATAAAGCGCAAGATTGAAGCCGTTAAGAAGACGGCGCAGATTACTCGTGCCATGAACATGGTGGCGGCCGCTAAGCTCCGCGGTGCGCAGGCCAACATGGAGAAGTTTCATCCCTATGCCGATAAGTTTCGTGAAGTGATTGAAAGGCTTGCGGCCGGAGTGGAGCAGGACGGCACCTTTGAATTGCTTACCCCACGCGAAGAAGTGCGGAAGATCGAGCTGGTGCTCCTTACGGCGGATCGCGGTCTCTGTGGTAGCTTCAACAATAACCTGATAATGCTGGCCGAGAAGTTCATGGAAGAGAAGGCGGCTGAAGGCAAGGAAGTTACGCTGATCTGCGCGGGGCGTAAGGGGCACGAGTATTTCCGTAAGAGAAGGTTTGCAATAAGGAAGAGATATACGGGATTGTTGAATAAGCCCAATTATGAGGATGCTTACAATCTGGGGCGTGAGGTCATAGAGCTGTTTCAGACCGGTGAGGCAGATGAGGTCTATTTGATTTATGCTCAGTTCGTGAGCATGCTCAGGCAGGTTCCCACGCTCATTCGACTGCTGCCTGTGGTGCCGGAGTCTCGAGGTGATGAGGATCGTCAGATCGACTACATCTTTGAACCCTCTCATGAAGTGCTTTTGAATGATCTTCTGCCCAACTATGTTTATGTGCAGATCCTGGAGAGTTTCTATCAGACCGCGGTCAGTGAGCACGCCGCTCGTATGACCGCCATGGACAACGCAACGAACAATTGCAATGAGATGGTCAGAGATTTAACATTGGTTTTCAATAAAGCACGTCAAGCTTCGATCACGAAAGAATTGATGGATATTGTGGGCGGAGCCGAAGCTTTGAAGAAAAAATAGTGCAGGGTAAGCCTGCATAAGGAGGCCTGAAAGGTATGAATATCGGGAAGATCGCTCAGGTAATAGGAAACGTTGTTGACGTTGAGTTTGAAGAGGGAAAAATTCCCCCTCTTTTGACGGCATTGCTTGTAAGCAACCCGGGAATTAGCGATGAGGAAGACAACCTGGTTCTTGAGGTCGCCCAGCATCTTGGAAATAACGTTGTAAGAACCATTGCTATGGACCTCACCGACGGTCTTGTGAGGGGTATGCCCGTCAAAGATACGGGTAAGCCCATTGTAACCCCTGTTGGTAAGCCTGTGCTGGGCAGGGTTCTCAATGTCGTTGGTCGCCCCGTTGATGGGCAGGGTCCGGTGCATGCCGAAGAGTACTGGCCCATTCACCGGCCGGCACCTGCTTTTACCGACCAGGACGTTAGCGTTAAGGTGCTTGAGACGGGCGTCAAGGTCATAGATCTTCTCGTTCCGTTCCCCAGAGGTGGTAAGATGGGGATGTTCGGCGGTGCCGGGGTTGGTAAGACCGTTATAATGATGGAAATGATCCACAATATTGCTATGGAGCACGGTGGTATCTCGGTTTTTGCAGGTGTAGGTGAGCGAACCCGTGAGGGTAACGACCTTTACCTTGAGATGAAAGAGTCGGGCGTTTTGCCCCGTGCAGCACTTATTTACGGACAGATGACCGAACCTCCGGGAGCAAGAGCTCGTGTTGCCCTGACGGCTCTTACGGTTGCCGAATATTTCCGGGACGTGGAAGGTCAGGATGTGTTGCTCTTCATTGATAACATCTTCAGGTTTACTCAGGCGGGTGCCGAAGTATCTGCTCTGCTGGGTCGTATGCCTTCTGCAGTTGGTTATCAGCCCACTCTTGGTACGGATCTCGGCGAGCTTCAGGAAAGGATTACTTCTACGACCAAGGGATCTATTACATCCGTTCAGTGCGTTTACGTTCCTGCGGACGACCTGACGGACCCCGCTCCGGCAACGACCTTTGCTCACCTCGATGGAACAGTGGTTCTTTCCCGACAGATTGCTGAGCTCGGAATCTACCCGGCCGTTGATCCTCTTGACTCAACTTCCAGGATCCTGGATCCCAATATCTTGGGTGAAGAACACTATACGACGGCTCGAAGGGTACAGCAGATCCTTCAGAAGTATAAGGACCTGCAGGATATCATTGCTATTCTGGGTATGGATGAGCTGTCCGAAGAAGATAAGATAATCGTAGCAAGGGCCCGAAAGATTCAGAGGTTCCTGTCACAGCCCTTCCATGTTGCTGAAGCCTTTACGGGTACTCCAGGTCGATACGTGAAGCTTGAGGATACCATCAAGGGCTTCAAGGGAATCTGTGACGGTGAGTACGATGACTTGCCGGAGCAGGCTTTCTACATGGTTGGTACCATTGAGGAAGCAGTTGAGAAGGCACGTCAGATGGCTGCTTAATAGCATGTAGGCGGAGAGACGATGGCTGAGAAAATTTTACTGGAAATAGTTACGCCTGAGCGCAAGGTCGTGAGCGAGATGGTCGATATAGTTGTGGCTCCCGGTGAAATGGGAGAGTTCGGTGTTCTGGCGAACCACATCCCTTTTCTGACGAAGCTTAAGATCGGTGAGCTGAGGTTTAAAGTAGACGGGCGTGAGCGATACGTGGCGATTATGGGAGGGTATGCTGAGGTTCTCCCTGACAAGGTTACGGTTCTTGCGTCGGCTGCTGAAGAGGCTACCGATATCGATGTGATACGTGCGAGAGCGGCTAAGGAAAGAGCCGAACGTCGCCTGAAGGAGGCCAAGGATAGGTTGGAGTTCGCTCGTGCTCAGGCGGCACTTCAAAGGGCTTTGGCACGCCTTAAGGTGGCAGAAAAGGCCGGAACGGCACGATAAAAGCAGGTCGATCAACCTTATTTGAGGTGTCCCCTCCCTCGTGTCATGACGAGGGAGGGTTTTATTTTATGGGGGTGCGGTATGTGCGGCATTATAGGTTATGTGGGAACTCGTGAAGTCGTTCCGATTCTATTGGAAGGTCTCAGAAGACTCGAATATAGGGGTTATGATAGTGCCGGCATTGCGGTATGGAACCCCTGGAATAAAACGACGATTAGGGTCAGGTCGGAGGGAAAAATAGAGAACCTGGTGAGTAAGGTTGAGCAGGTTGAAATCCGTGGTTCTGTCGGTATCGGACATACCCGCTGGGCAACGCACGGTGCCCCTTCTGAACTAAACGCTCACCCCCATAAAGCTGGGCCTTTCACGGTGGTTCATAATGGCATCATAGAGAATGCTTTTGATCTCAGGAAAAAGCTTGAAGATCAGGGTTGTATCTTTGAGTCCGACACGGACACGGAGGTTCTGGTTCACCTTGCAAATCTCTTCTGGAAGCAGGGAGCAAGCCCTGGAGAGGCCATAAGAATGTGCCTTGAAAATATCAGAGGCACCTATGCAGTGGTTTTTCTGTGCGATGTCATGCCCGATGTATTGTTCGCAGCTCGTAAGGAAAGCCCGCTGGTCATTGGTTCTTCTGAAGACGGCACGTATGTAGCCTCCGACGTTCCCGCCCTTCTTCCTTTTACGAACAGGGTGGTTTACCTAGAGGAGGGTGATTTTGCGGTCATAAGGAGGAATGGGTTTGAAATTACCGACCGTGACGGTGCTCCGGTAGCGCGTCCTCTGGAGACGGTGGACTGGAACCCGGTTCTTGCAGAGAAAGGCAATTACCGGCATTTTATGCAGAAAGAGATATTCGAACAGCCCAGGGCAGTTTCGGACACGATAAAGCCCTACATGAACTTCGAAACGGGTAAGGTCGTCCTGCCGTATGCAACATTTCTGGAAGAGGTTTTCAAAGATGTGTCGAGGATAGTTTTTACGGCCTGTGGCACATCTTACCATGCGGCATTGGTCGGGAAATATATGTTCGAATCAATGCTCAGAATCCCCTGCAATGTGGAGCTTGCTTCGGAATTCCGCTACAGGGATCCGATTCTTGACGGCAAAACTCTTGTAGTGGGCATTAGCCAGTCGGGAGAGACGGCAGATACGAAGGGTGCAATATCGTTGGCCCGGGATGCTGGATGTCCCACTTGCAGCATTGTAAATGTTGTAGGTAGTAGCCTTGCTAGAATGACCGATGCGGTTATCTATACCCATGCCGGGCCGGAGATTGGAGTTGCTTCGACCAAGGCCTTTACGGCCCAGCTTGCAGCTCTTGCCTTAATGGTCCTTTACGCTTCCTGCGTCAGGAATGCGGGTGAAACCGATTTGCACCTGAGGTTTAAAGAAGATCTTCTGAGGATGCCGGGACTTATGGAAGAGATTCTGGGAAGTCATGAAATACTGCAGGACTGGGCGATGGATATTCATCATGCTCTGAGTGCTCTCTATCTGGGGAGGCACGTTCTCTTTCCCATAGCCCTTGAGGGTGCTCTGAAACTCAAAGAGATTTCTTACATTCATGCGGAAGGCTATGCCGCAGGAGAAATGAAACACGGCCCGATAGCACTGGTAGACGAAAACCTTCCGGTTGTGTGCCTCATGCAGCACGGAGTTATTGGCGAAAAAATAAGAAGCAACCTTCAGGAGGTTGAGGCCAGAGGTGGTAGAGTCTTTCTAGTAGCAGACGAACTTGCTGCCCAAGAGGCAGGTCTTGAAAGTAAGCTCTCCTACATCTTCAAAGTTCCGATATGCCATGATTTACTGAGCCCTTTACTTTTTGTGTTGCCCATGCAACTCCTTGCTTACTACGTTGCCGTTGAACGGGGCACCGATGTTGATCAACCCAGAAACCTGGCTAAAAGCGTAACCGTTGAGTGAAACTCCTTCTTTGTCGTGATTGACACCAGGTGGCATAATTCGCTTGACTGAATGGCGAGTAGAATCATAGAATTCTAGTGCAAGGATGCTCGGATAAACGGGTGATGCATCGGGAGCACGCCCTGAAGTTTCAGGGTTTTAGGATATAGTCAAGGGTAAGTTGCTTGAGGATTTGAAGAAGTCCCTGGGATGTTGGTGATTGGTAGAAAGGTCCCTGAGCCAACACCATGAGACGAGGGAGCCGCCTCTTGCTCTGGTGTGCAATTCCTTCGGGAATTGCCTGAAGGAGTAATGTGGCGCCCACCTAGACGAATCGGTTCAAGACCGACTGCCGACACGGCATCCCGGGGACTGATTATTCTTCCTGTGTAGCCCTCCCAGCATCACCTTATAGTTTGATCCGAGATATCAGGTCCTTTCGTTCGGTTTTACTGTTACGGCCGCCGATGGGTGGCTCAAATTAACTGTCGTGGGGGACACGCATATGTCAGGTGGAACGGTGTTGATTCTTTTAATCGGCCTCGTTGTGGGTGCGGCTACCGGCGTTCTGGTATATCGATTGGTTCAGCAGAGAAAGATTCAGGATCTGGAAGATCAGGCCAGGGATATTGTAGCCAGTGCCAAAAAAGAGGCCGAAGCAATAAAAAAAGAGGCGATCCTTCAGGCGAAGGATACGCTGTTGCAGATGAAGGCCGAATTTGAGCGGGAAACCAGAGATACCCGTCGGGAATTGCAGATCCTTGAAAAGCGGCTGGTTCAGAAGGAAGAAAACCTTGAGAGAAAAGCCGAACAGCTGGAGCAGAAAGAAAAGGCCTTGCAGGCTCGTGAGCGCGAGATTGAGCGGAGTGAGCGAGAAATAGCTGCGGAGAGAGAGGAAATTCGGCTAATCATGGAGGAACAGAGGCGGACTCTGGAACGAATAGCCGGAATGTCGGTCCAGGAAGCGAAGGAGATGCTGATAGAGTCTATTGAAGAGGAGGCCAAAAGAGATGCGGCCATGCTTATTAAGAGGATTGAGGCCGAGGCCAGAGAGATTGCCGATAGGAAGGCTCGTGACATTATTGCCCTTGCGATACAGCGCTATGCCGGAGATTATGTAGCGGAGAAAACCGTCTCTGTGGTTACTCTTCCTAACGAAGAAATGAAAGGCCGGATCATCGGTCGTGAAGGCCGCAATATCAGAACTCTTGAGGCCGTAACGGGGGTGGATCTGATCATAGACGACACTCCAGAAGCGGTTATACTGTCGGCGTTTAACCCCATAAGGCGTGAGGTTGCGAGGATTTCTCTTGAAAGGTTGATCTCCGACGGTCGTATTCACCCCGCAAGGATTGAAGAAGTTGTGGAGAAAGTGACCGAAGAGGTGGAGCAGGCGATAAAGGAGGCAGGAGAGCAGGCGACTTTTGATGTAGGGGTTTATGGTCTGCATCCGGAGCTCATTCGCCTGCTGGGTAAACTTAAGTATCGAACCAGTTATGCGCAGAATGTGCTTAATCATTCACTGGAAGTGGCCTTTATCTGCGGGATTATGGCCGCAGAACTCGGACTGGATCAGAAGGAAGCAAAAAGGGCAGGGCTTCTGCACGACATAGGGAAGGCTGTTGATCATGAAGTTGAAGGCCCGCATGCTCTTATCGGAGCCGACCTGGCTAAGAAGTACGGTGAATCGCAGACTATTGTTCATGCTATAGCCGCACATCATGATGATGTACCGCCTGAATCTGTGCTGGCCGTCCTGGTACAGGCTGCCGATGCCCTTTCCGGTGCGAGACCGGGAGCCAGAAAGGAGTTGCTGGAGACTTATGTGAAAAGGCTCGAGGAGCTGGAAAGGATAGCCCGTGAGTTCCCCGGTGTGAGCAAGGCTTACGCAATTCAGGCGGGTAGAGAATTGAGAGTTATGGTTGAAAGTGATGTTGTTGGCGATGCGGATATAGTGTTGCTCAGTCGTGACATAGCGAAGCGCATTGAAGCCGAAATGACCTACCCGGGTCAGATTAAGGTCACCGTCATACGGGAATCTCGTGCCATTGAATACGCTAAGTAAGGAGGTTTGCTGGTGGGCAAAACTGGTACGGTTCTTGGCGAGCTCGAAAGACGTGGGTTTATCGAGCAGGTTACCGATAGGGATGGATTGGAAGAATATCTTTCACACCCGGCCGTTTGCTACGTGGGGTTCGATCCGACGGCGGATAGCCTTCATGTTGGACACCTGCTGCCCATCTTTGCACTAGTTCACATGCAGAGATACGGCCATAGACCCATCGCCATCCTGGGCGGTGGGACGGGGCTTATTGGTGATCCCAGTGGAAAAACGGAAATGCGAAAGCTTATGACCCGGGATGAACTGGAACATAATGCGAGGTGTATAAAGGATCAACTGGCACAGTTGATCGATTTTTCTGACGGAAAAGCTCTTTTTCTGAACAATGCTGACTGGCTTGTGGAGCTGAAATATATCGAATTCCTGAGGGATATAGGGCGTCACTTCAGCGTGAATCGTATGCTTGCCGCAGAAAGCTATCGACAGCGACTGGAAACGGGTTTGAATTTCATAGAGTTTAATTACATGCTCTTACAGGCTTACGATTTCTATTACCTTGCCCGGGAGTACGACTGTCTTCTGCAGATGGGAGGGAGAGATCAGTGGGGAAACATAGTCGCGGGAATTGATTTGATAAAGAAGAAACTGGGCAAACAGGCTTACGGACTGACTTTTCCGCTGGTAACTACCGCATCCGGCGCCAAGATGGGAAAGACTGCGCAGGGTGCAGTTTGGCTCAGCCCCGAGAGAACGTCTCCCTTTGACTTTTACCAGTACTGGGTTAACGTAGACGATAGAGACGTTGTCCGATTCCTGAAGATGTTCACATTCCTGCCTGTCGAAGAAATTGATGCTCTGTCGTCGCTGGAGGGTGAAGAACTTATTCCCTGTAAGCGCATACTTGCCTATGAAGTAACTGCGCTGATACACGGTAAAGACAAAGCCGAAGAGGTTTACAGGGCTGCCTGTAGTGCTTTCGGGACCGTAGATATTGCCCCTGATATTCTTCCCGGAAGTTCAATTCCCAGAAGGATTGAGGTGGATAAAAAGGAAATGCCTTCCTGGAACCTGCCGAAGGATCGTCTGGAGGAGGGCATACCTGTTTACGATCTTTTTTACGAAGCCGGGCTTTGTGAATCGAAAAGTGCTGCCCGCAGGCTTATTGCTCAAGGCGGAGCTTACATCAACGGAGAACGAATCAGGGATATCAACACCGTCGTAACCGGTGAGTTTGTGAAAGACGGTTCAATTGTTCTCAAAGCGGGGAAGAAAAAAATCAAGAGGGTTGTTGTCGCTTAATCTGCATTGCGGGATGATACACTCACCTTTACGGGATGGAGACGGCTCCGGTTAACTTACCTTTAGTACCTTAATGAGGTTTGTTGTGCCTCTGATTCCTACAGGAACGCCTGCCGTGATAACGAGAACGTCTCCAGAACGCGCTATTCCCTGACTCACGGCCCATTTTCGTGCTAGGTCAAACATTTCGTCGGTCGTGGCAAATTTAGGTGTGAGAACCGGGAAGACCCCCCAGGATAGAGACAGCTTTCTGTACGTATAGGCATCATGGGTAATTGCCACTATTGGCGCTCTGGGGCGAAACTTCGATACGATGCGTGCGGTGGTACCGGATTCTGTTGATGCAACTATGGCAACTGCTTCAAGCTCTTCCGCTATGGTACAGGCCGACTTTCCGATGGCTTCATTAACATCGGTGTTGTCCCCTGATGATACTCCTGGTGAAGAACGGAGCGTTTCGCCCCTTAGCAGGTGTTGAATGTGCCGCTCCGTTTCCACCGCTATCCTGTGCATAGTCTTAACGGCTTCAATTGGATACCGTCCCAGGGCCGTTTCTTCAGATAGCATCACGGCATCGGTTCCGTCTAGTATGGCATTCGCGACATCGGATGTTTCTGCCCGAGTTGGTCGGGGGTTGTCCGTCATGCTTCCAAGCATCTGTGTTGCCGTTATGACCGGTTTGGCCTTGAGACGCGCCGCTTCAATAATGGCTTTTTGGAGTATGGGGACCCTTTCCAGTGGCATCTCAACGCCGAGATCCCCTCTTGCAACCATTACACCGTCGACCTTCTGTAGGATTTGTTGCAGCCGCTCGACGGCCTGAGGTTTCTCGATCTTGGCAATTACGGCCGGCCTGTAGTCCTGATCTTTTAAGGCGTCAAAGACGGGATTGAGATCATCTTCATGACGTATGAAAGAAAGCGCTATGAAGTCAACCTCTTTTTTGAGGCCGAAAATGAGATCGTCGTGGTCTTTGTCGGTGAAAGCTTTGATACGAAGATTGCTTGATGGTAGATTAACCCCTTTGTAGGATCGAATGATCCCTCCCACGATTATGCGCGCAATGAGCGATTCCTTCTCTTTTTTTTCCACCAACATCTCAATAGTGCCGTCTGCCATTAAGATCGGATCCCCTTCGGAGATATCTTCCAACAGAAAGTGGTATTGTACGGGTATAAATTCATCGCGATTGGAGACTGATCCTGGGAAAAGATGCACGTAAGTACCTGAAGGCAGGATCAGGGGATCTCTGCTGAGCACTCCCAGCCGAATTTTGGGACCGCCAAGATCCTGCAGGATCCCTACCGGTAGGTGCCTTTCAGAAGAAACCCTGCGAATTGTGTCGATTACTTCTTCATGAGACCTGTGGTCTCCATGGGAAAAATTCAGCCTGAATACATTAACGCCCGCCTCTATCAACTGTCTTATCATGCCCGATGAAGAGCTGGCCGGCCCGACGGTTGCCACGATCTTTGTTCTTCTTATGTCCGGTTTCATCGGTTTTCTCCGTGGTTTTCTTTTGTCAGGACGACTTCTGCCACGGTTTAATTAACGGCCTATGAAGGCATGATTAGGGATGAATAATTTCCCGGGATTGAGGATATTTCTGGGATCGAATGCCCGCTTTATTTTCCACATCAGTTCAAGGGTGTCATCGGACAGTTCTTTTCTTACAAAAGGAGTCTTGGCAATTCCAACACCGTGCTCCCCGGATATTGTGCCTCCTAAGTTGAGAACTATTTCGAAGAGTCTCGAAACGGCAGTCTGAGCCCGGGTGCGCTCGCCGGGATCTTTCGGATCGTACATGATATTCACATGCAGATTTCCGTCGCCTGCATGGCCGAAAACGGGTATGGGCAGATCGACCTCTCTTGAGAGCTCCCTTATTCTGACCACAAGGTCCGGCAGAACCTTCCGGGGGACGGCTACATCTTCGTTGATTTTCCCGATCCGTATTTTGGATAAAGCCGGGGAGATTGACCGTCTCAGCTTCCACAGTCGGGCCTTTTCTTCGTCGCTTCTGGCTTGTTCAATCGACAGAGCGCCGCCAATGCGGCAGAGGTGATGAATGTCTTTCATAACCCTTTCACGCACAAACAAAGGGTCGTCTACTTCTATAAGAATTGCCGCCTCAGTTCCCGGTGGTATGGCTATTCCTGATGTGTCGACTATATTCAGAACGCTGGAATCCATGAATTCCAGAGCGGAAGGAATAAAGCGGCTTTTGAGAATGTTGCATACGAGATCAGCAGCGGCATGTGGAGAAGAGAAGGTCACAAGTATTAGCCAGGAGGGGTCCGGAGCAGGTATTAATCTTAAACCTATGCGGGTAAATATACCCAGTGTTCCTTCTGATCCCACGAGCAGCCTTGTGAGATCGTATCCGACCACGCTTTTTATAGCCTTGCTCCCGGTTTTTATAACTCGCCCTATTGGAACAACCGTTTCAAGCCACATAACGTAATCGCGGGTTACACCGTATTTGACCGCCCTTGGACCTCCTGCTCCTGTAGCCACGTTCCCCCCGATTGTGGAAAATTGAAGGCTGGAAGGATCCGGTGGGTAGAAAAGGCCGTATTTCTCTACTTCCGCTTGAAGGACTCCCGTAACCACACCCGGCTCGACTTCGCAGGTCATGTTTTCCGTATCAATGTCTATGATCCGGTTCATTCTTTCCATAGAAACGACAATACCGCGCTCTAATGGCACGGCCGCCCCTGTCATTCCACTTCCCGCACCTCGAGGGAAGACGGGAATTCCGTAACGGACAGATCTATCAAAAAGCTCACAGAGTTGCTGTGACGATGATGGAAAGACAACGCATAAAGGGATTCCCTGAAGCCTGCTGGCATCGTAGCCGTAAGCAACTAAATCCTCAGATGAGGTTAGAACAGCGTCGGAATCAAATATGGATTCCAATTCCCGGACGAACTTCTCAGGATTCATTTTACCCTCTGGTCATGGATACCGTAGATTTTTAGTCGAAATTATTCTACATTCAATCGGCTTTTTTAAAAAGCTCTGAAGTCTTTTATTCTGGAGGAACACAGTATGTCAGATGCCAGAAGGCCTTTGGCTATAGGCCAGCTGAGAGAACCCGGCCTGCTCAAGCTTATTCCCCCTAAGTCAGTGCTTTTAATACTTACGGAATATGTAAAGAAAAAAACAGGTCGGCCACCCGATCAGCCGCAAAGCTTTGAAGGAATCCTTTTGAGGTGTGAAGGTGGTAAAATATTTTTTAAAGACGGGAATCTTGAGTTCGAACCCCATCCTTTTTACGTAAAGAAAGTTAAAGACTGGGGAAACGAAATTAGGCGTATTTTGCGGACCTATGCGGGTGGCCTTTACGTCAAGAGAGTGTGTGAGTTGCTCGAGCATAAATATACCGTCCTGAGAAGACAGTCATCATCCGGGGGAATTGAGATTCTGGAGGTAAAGCCGAAAGATCAGGAAACTGACACGGTTGTCCTTCAGGTAGCGGTTTTACCGTCGGGAAAGGTTAGCGTATTTTCTGATAGGGAAAACGACAGGGCTTACGAAAGGGCCAATGAATTGATATCCTATTTAGAAGATTCCGGCGTGGTTGATTTCTAAAATGGCCGCGACGGTTCTCGGTTGTGATAGGCTGATCAGAAATTTGCCCCGGAGGCTACGCTTAGGTTCCGTTGCACTGCTCTGTAATCAGGCATCGGTTACGGGAACTTTACGGCCGCTTCCTGAAGAACTGGTAAAAAACGGGATTAGGCTCCGGTTTATCCTTTCACCTCAGCACGGTTTCTTTTCGGAAAAACAGGCAAACATGATAGAGTCCGGCCACGAATTCCATCCCGCTCTTGGGATCCCCATCTATAGCCTTTACGGGCCCATGTTTTCCCCTCCACCTGAGCTGTTTGAAGATATCGATTATTTGCTTGTAGATCTGCAGGATGTAGGAACAAGGGTTTACACCTACATGACGACCATGGGGCTGGTGCTGGAGGCTCTGTCCGGACGCGATGTGCGCGTAATAATCCTGGATCGTCCCAATCCGATCGGGACAGATGTCGTTGAAGGCAACGTAGTGGAGCCGGGCTATCGATCCTTTGTCGGTAGGTATCTCCTTCCCATGCGCCATGGACTGACTCCCGGGGAGTATGCACTGTGGGTGGCCATGGAAAAAGGTCTGGACGTGGACATCCAGGTAATAACCATGGAGAATTGGTCTCCGGACTTGCACCATCCGGAAACGGGTCTTCGCTGGATATTTCCTTCTCCGAACATGCCGTCTTACGAGACGGCTCTTGTCTATCCGGGAATGGTTTTATTGGAGGGTATAGTGACCCCCAACTGGACTGGACCAGTAATAAGAGGTAAATCTGGTCCTGGAAAGGGGGAGCGTGATGGAAGGGAAAGTCGTCAAGCCGGTTCGTATCCAAAGATGGACAGCCAATCGTAAAAGGGAGATCGTGCTGGAGGTCCTCAAGGGTCACAAGACCATCGTGGACGTGGCGCGCGAGCACGATCTGAAGCAGAGCGAGATCCAGCAATGGATCGATACGTTCATTGAGTTCGGCACACAGGCCCTCAAGGTCAATCCGAAATCCATGGAGGCGGTCTACCAGAAGGAGCTCAAGCGGCACAGGGAAAAGATCGGTGAACTG
>NZ_FOUU01000008.1 GCF_900114975.1 Thermodesulforhabdus norvegica | reverse complement strand
AACCCGAAGGCCTTCCTCACCCACGCGGCGTCGCTGCGTCAGCCTTGCGGCCATTGCGCAATATCCCTCACTGCTGCCTCCCGTAGGAGTCTGGCCCGTGTTCCAGTGCCAGTGTGGCCGACCACCCTCTCAGGCCGGCTACCCGTCGTAGCCTTGGTAGGCCATTACCCCACCAACTAGCTGATAGGACGCGAGCCCATCCCAGTGCAGGAGCTTCTCCGAGAGGCCCCCTTTCCCTACCCAGATCACCTCCAGGTAGGCTCATCCGGTATTAGCCCCACTTTCGCAGGGTTATCCCAGACACCAGGGTAGGTCACTCACGCGTTACTCACCCGTGCGCCACTTTACTCGGCCAAGCTTTCACCCAGCCTTTCTCGTGCGACTTGCATGTGTTAGGCACGCCGCCAGCGTTCACTCTGAGCCAGGATCAAACTCTCCAGTTAAACCACTACACTACCTCAATTCCTCTCACCCGCTCAGTGCCGCTATCCAGTTTTCAAAGATCGAACCCTTCCAAAACCCATCCTATCTATAACAAACCACAAACACCATGTCAACCAACTCAAACAACTCACATCACCAAAAAAGCGAACGCCTATCTACCAGACCAATGACGGCAAAGTCAAGAGATTTTTTCACACCTTTTTTCTCTTTTCCGGATCAGTCAAAATGATGCAACCCAAATCAGGAACTTCATCGGCCGCATCGGCCTATAAACCACTGGAGAAATTGACGCCTACGGGAAATAGGGTTAGAGTTTGCCTGGAAGTTCAACAGACAGAGTTCTCATACCTTCCGCAAGAATGGAGTCAGGTTCATGAAAATCTATATAAGAACGGCGATTTTTTATTTCGTTCTTGTTGTTTCTACAATCGTCTTAGGAGTTTCTGCTCTAATAGTCCTATTTACAACAAAGAATGCCAATCTGGGGCACTGGCACGCCCGCCTGTGGGGGTTTATACAGCTCAAGGCCGCAGGAGTCAGAACCATCGTAAGAGGTCGCGAGAAGATCGACACCAGCAGGCCTTACGTTTATATGCCCAACCATCAGAGCTGGTTTGATATATTCGTACTGCTGGCCCACATCCCGGGCCAGTTCAGGTGGCTTGCAAAAGAGGAACTCTATCGAATCCCCATACTTGGTCCTGCAATGAGACGCATTGGCTACATTCCTATTGATCGATCAAATCGGGCGAAGGCAATTCGAAGCCTGGAAAAGGCAGCAGAAAAGATAAAGGAAGGCACATCTGTGGTGATTTTTCCGGAAGGCACGAGAAGCCCTAACGGAATCTTGCTGCCCTTCAAAAAGGGTGGTTTTATGCTGGCAATCCAGAGCGGGCAACCCATTGTTCCCATAAGCATAAGTGGGTCTTACCACGTGTTACCCAAAGGGAAATGGCTAATCAGACCGGGTACCGTAACCGTAACGATTCACGATCCGATAGCGACAGAGGAATTTGATAAAAGTAACCGTGACAGTCTTATGGAGAAAGTGCGCAAGGCCATTCTCAGCGGATTAACCCCTGAAGAACAGGGTCTTAAAAAAGCCGCATAGGAGGAATCGATTGGTGTCCTCGGATAAGCACCTCACAGTGGTAGCTCTAGGCGGCTTTGGCGAAATCGGCCTCAACATGATGGCCCTCGAACTGGGCGATTCCATTATCGTCGTCGATGCCGGGCTTATGTTTCCCGAAGAAGATATGTTTGGTATTGATGCGGTTATCCCTGATTTCACATATTTGAGAGAACGTTATCAGCTGATACGGGCTCTTATTGTAACTCACGGCCATGAGGACCACATCGGTGCGGTTCCTTTTTTTGCCCAGGAGTTCAGGGTTCCGATATACGGCACAACTTTTACCCTTGCGCTCATCCGTGAGAAACTGCGAGAGCATAATTTGCTGAACCGCACCGATCTACGGACCATTAAGGCAGAGGACGTTATAGAAATAGGCCCTTTCAAGGTGGAACCTTTCAGGGTATGCCATAGCATACCGGACGGGGTTGGGCTGATCATACATACCCCTTATGGTCCCATAGTGCACTCCGGCGATTTTAAACTGGATCACACACCTGTGGACGGTAAAAGGCTTGACGTTGAAAAACTGAGCAGGGCAACGGAGGGTAGAACCTTACTCCTGTTATCGGACTCGACGAATGTGGAGCGAGAGGGCTATGCCCCGTCGGAAAATCATATTGCCCGAACTCTTGCACAGATTTTTTCGGAATCTTCCGGCAGACTTATATTCGCCGTCTTCGCAAGCAATATCCATAGAATTCAGCAAATAGTCGATATCGCTTCATTGCACGGCAGAAAGGTTCTTTTTCACGGTAAATCAATACAATCAAATGTTCGCATGGCCAGCGAGCTTGGTTATTTGAACCTCACCGAGGCCGAGCTTATTTCTCTAAAGGATCTGGCAACTGTTCCTGACCATCAGGTGGTTATGATTACAACGGGAAGTCAGGGTGAGCCCATGAGTGCCCTGACCCGCATAGCCTTTGGAGACCACAAGTGGATCAAAATTAAACCGGGTGACACGGTTGTTCTGTCCTCCAAGTTCATACCGGGAAACGAGCGTACCATACATAATCTTATAAACCATCTCTATCGCAGGGGTGCCGAGGTCATCTACGAAAAAATAAGGGATATCCACGCATCGGGTCATGCTTATCGGGAGGAGCTTAAATGGCTCATAAGTATGGTTAAACCCCGGTACTTTGTACCGATACACGGTGAGTATCGACATCTCGTCATGCATCGGCGCATTGCCATCAGCATGGGGATTCCGGAGGATCGTTGTTTCATCATGGAGGACGGAGATACCCTTATAATCGGTAACGGTTGTGCCCGCCTGGGCTCTAAGGTCCCCTTTGGCCGCATCTTTCTGGACGGGAAAGGTGTGGGAGATATTGCCGGGCCTGTTTTGCGCGATCGTAAGCATCTGGCGGAGGACGGTCTTGTAATTGTGTCGCTGGTGATAGATCAGGAGTATGGGGGAATCCTGAGCGGACCTGATGTATTCAGTCGAGGGTTTATATCCGAAGAGATGAACCCTGAAATATTGCAAGCTGCCCAGTGCCTGATTCTCGAACTGTTTGACCAGTACATGGAAGAGGGTGTAAAGCCTGAGGTCGGTGAGTTGCAAAGAGAAATAAGAAAGCAACTCAAAAAGTTTTTTCATAAAATACTGGGACGGCGACCCGTAATTTATCCGGTAATAGCAGAGGTATGATGAAGCGGGGGGAATTAGAAGCAAAAAAACCTCGAGAGATCCTGGGGCTTTCGGTATGTTTTCTCGGAATATTGCTTTCGGCGAGTTTCTTATCCTATCATCCACACGACCCGACCGTGTTCAATGCTTCTTCAGGAAATGCGGGTGTTCATAACGTTCTTGGTTTATTTGGAGCGCACGTTGCCTACCTTTTTATGCACTCCTTTGGTATCGCATCCTTTCTCGTCCCCTTCTGCCTGATCTGGAGCGGCTTCAGGATTATTGTCCCACGGCGTACGGCGTCGCACATAAGCGGTAAAACGGGCCTGGCCGTAGCCCTGCTTGCGTTTTTCGTGCTACTGCTGCTTCCGCCTTTAATTCACCCAACCGTGAATATTCACGCAGCCAGTGTTCCCATCTCAGGTGTATTAGGCGCTCTGATGGTGAATTTCCTGGAACGGTTCTTTTCACGGCTGGGAGCCATAATTCTCATATCCGGTTTATCGGTTATTACTTTTTTTGCTCTTGTGCCGGCGACCTTTGAGGAATGTTTGAAAGCCTGCGGAAACTCCTGCCGTTTTCTGGGCTGCCGAATCAAAAAACTTTTTTCCGGATTCTCCGATTCTTTTAGAACCGTTATTAAAAAGGTACGGTTAACAAAAAAGCAGTCCGGAAATCGTAGCGATAAACATTCACCTCAAGTCGTGCCTCTGAACGAGGAAAACCCCGACGATCTTTTGATACTAACAGATGACGATGTGCACAACGGCAACGCCAAAAACGGTGATGAAGAAATAAGGGCGAAGGGTGAGGCAATATTTTCGTCCGCCCCTCCCATCATACCCAGAAGCAGTGAGAAAAAAAGCTCTTCCAGCTTCAAGTCCTCACCGCCACGGCAAAATATTAAATTCTCCGGCTCAACCGCTTTTTCCTATCCCCCCGTTGATCTTCTCAACGAGTACCCACAAACCGGGGGAAGAGATGACGACAGTGTACTGAAAGAAAAGGCTTCGGTTTTAAAGCAGAAGCTGGCCGATTTCGGTATTCAGGGAGAAGTTGTGGCAGTTCATCCCGGACCGGTCATTACAATGTTCGAGTATGTTCCTGCGCCCGGCATAAAGATCAGCAGAATTGTAAACCTACAAAACGACCTCACCATGGCTCTTAAGGCTCTGAGCGTGCGCATTGTGGCCCCTATTCCCGGGAAGGCTGCAGTGGGGATCGAGATACCCAACAAAAAGAGGCAACTTGTGGCCATAAGAGACATTATAGACTCCGAGGCCTTTAAGAATGCCAGAGCCCCCCTTACAATAGCACTGGGGAAAAATATTGTAGGCGAGACCGTTATAACCAATCTTGCCAAGATGCCCCACCTGCTTATAGCAGGAGCCACCGGAACCGGTAAAAGCGTATGCCTGAATGCAATTCTTACAAGCCTTCTGTACCGAAACGGTCCGGACACTCTGAGGCTGATGTTGATCGACCCGAAGCGCATTGAATTGAGCTTCTACGAGGACATACCTCATCTAATACACCCTGTGGTCAAGGACGCCAAAAAGGCAAATCAGGCTCTGAAATGGGCGGTTTCCGAGATGGAGCGCAGGTATGAACTTATGGCCGAAGTGAATGCGAGAAACATCGAGAGCTACAACCAGGCCATCAGAAAAAAGGAAGACAGTTCCGGCTATGAGCAGATGCCTTATATTGTTATCGTAATCGACGAACTCGCAGATCTCATGATGGTGGCCTCCAGAGAAGTCGAGGAGTCTGTTACCCGTCTTGCGCAGATGGCCCGTGCGGCGGGAATGCATCTTATTCTGGCAACTCAGCGTCCTTCGGTGGACGTAATAACGGGTTTGATCAAGGCAAACATCCCTTCCAGAATATCTTTTCAGGTATCTTCGAAAGTGGATTCCCGGACAATACTGGATGCGCCGGGGGCGGAAACACTGCTGGGTGCAGGAGACATGCTCTTTCTGCCTCCCGGAACGGCCAAGTTGCAGAGGATACACGGGGCTTTCGTGTCCGAGGAGGAAGTGAAGAAGGTGGTGGATTTCTGGAAGGCTCAGGCCGAAGCGGTGGGATGGTCACAGGAGTACGTATGCATAGAGGAGCCTCGGAGTACATCAGGCTTTGACGAAGACGAAATTGACGAAAAGTACGAAGAAGCCGTCAGGCTGGTATTACAGACAAGGCAGGCATCGATATCCATGCTCCAAAGAAGGCTCAGGGTGGGTTATAACAGGGCGGCGAGAATGATAGAGATGATGGAGCAACAGGGGATCGTAGGACCTTCCGATGGGATCAAGCCGCGTGAGGTTCTGCTTCCTCCGCCTGAAAATTCCGAAAACGGGTAAAAGCATGAAGAAACCTCGCTGGCTGGCAGCATTTTGCTTACTCTGCGCTTTTTTGTCCGGTTTTGCCGGACTCGGTTGTGCAGGAACTTCGCAGGATCCACAATCTCCCAGGGCCGTTATAAGCCAGATACAAAACCGTTATCGGTCTATCGGAAGTTTTGACGCCCGGTTTATCCAGGAAAGTTTTTCTCCGGGAAGGCTTTCCCCCGATGTTGTGGGCAGGGGAATTTTCGTATACCGGGGCACTTGCAGAATGGCCTGGAAGTACGATTCTCCGGAAGAGCAGGTTTTTGTTATACTTCCTCAGGTTGCATGGCTTTTTTCGGCAAAGGAGAGGCAGATACAGCTTTTCGGCTCGGAATCCCTCAAGAACTCTGTGCTGGATAAGTTACTGAGCGACAACATAGAAGAAGCCTTTTCTGTAGAACCGCACAGCATTCCCCGAAAGGATTCTGAAAACCTCTTGCCCATAGTACTTATCCCCAAAAGCGAAGCGTCGAACATAAAGCAGGTCACGGTGACCGTTAACATCACCACCGGACAAATCCATCGCGTCGATGTCCTTGACTTGGTCGGTCGGAGGAATATCATCATTTTTTTTGACGAAAAAATACCGGGGGGGACTGAGCTGGATGAACTATTCGAAATCCCGGAGGATCCGGAAATTACCGTTATAGACGAAAGGGGTGTTTTGATGTCGCCGGACCAACTCCGTCTTCGAGTTGAAAAAAATACGGGTAAGGAGCAGTGTGGACGATGAGGAATCAAGAGATCGTAGAAAAAATTCAGAAACTGAAGGAAGAAAGAAGGGCCATAATCCTTGCACATAACTATCAAAACCCTGAGATTCAGGACATCGCAGATTTTACCGGTGATTCTCTGGAATTGAGCCGAACAGCCGCGGAAACCGATGCATCCGTTATAGTCTTTTGCGGCGTTCACTTTATGGCCGAAACGGCGGCCATACTCAATCCCGAGCGCATTGTGTTGCTCCCCCGGTTGGATGCCGGGTGCCCTATGGCCGACATGATAACTGCCGATGATTTGAGAAAAATACGGGAAAAATATCCGGATGCTCCGATTGTTACCTACGTTAATTCCACGGCAGAGGTGAAGGCACTGAGTACCGTCTGCTGCACATCGGCAAACGTCATCAAGGTTGTGTCATCACTCTCCAATCATCCTCTGGTTTACATGACCCCTGATAGAAACCTTGCTTTATATGCGTCGCGGCACGTCAAGGCAAATATCGCATACTGGGACGGCTATTGTCCCATTCACGATGGGCTTAGAGCGGAGGATGTGCTCCGTGCCAGAAAAAACCATCCCAATGCCGTATTTATTGCCCACCCCGAGTGTCGACCTGAAGTCATCGAACTTGCCGATCACGTCTTTAGCACCTCCGGAATGCTTCGTTTTGTTGAAGAAAGTGACCACGATGAGTTCATTATCGGGACGGAAGTGGGAATTCTCTATCCGATGAAGAAAAGAGCACCTGATAAGAAATTCCATCCTGCCTCGGAACGAATGGTCTGTGCTAACATGAAAAAGACCACGATTCTGGACGTACTCAGGGCACTGGAAACTCTCGAGCCAAGGGTCACCGTACCGGAAGATGTTCGTAAGAACGCACTTTCGGCCATATTAAAGATGCTGGAGATGGTATAGTGCCCGAATCCGGTCGTGTACCCAGAATTGCCATAACCATGGGAGACCCCTGTGGTGTGGGCCCTGAGGTCGTTGCGGCTGCCCTTTCAGACCCGGAAGTTCGCAGGCAGTGTCTTCCCGTTGTGATAGGAGAGCCACTCGCATTCCGGAGAGCCTGTAAGGTACTGGGAGTCGAGGCAGAAGTCCGGGAAATTCGGTCACCGGAAAGTGTTGCGGAAAGCAGCATAAAAGAAGTTCCTGTATACTGCCCAATGCGGCTGGAAGAACGGGACGTAGAACCGGGAAAACCCACAAACAGGACTGCCAGAGCCACAATTTCGTACATAGAAACGGCCGTTCGTATGACCATGGAGGGGATAACGGATGCCGTCTGCACCGCGCCTATAAACAAAGCCGTGCTTGCAAGTTCCGGTTTTCCTTTTCCAGGACACACGGAGTTTCTGCAGTATCTTACGGGATCGGACAAAGCGGTCATGATGCTGGTAGGACCATCCCTCCGCGTATCTCTCGTGACGATACATGTGCCGCTGAGGGAGGTGTGTTCTCTCCTCAGTATAGAGGGAATAACCGACACCATATCGATAACGGGGAAAGCCCTTTGGGAATTTTTCGGGATAGAAAGCCCCAGGATAGCGGTCTGTGGCGTTAACCCTCATGCCGGAGAAGGAGGAAAATTCGGCAGAGAAGAGACAGAGATCATCGGCAGGGCCGTTAAGCGGGCATCCGACATGCTCCCCTTCCAAATATCAGGGCCTCACCCCGCCGACACGGTATTTTTTCACGCCTGCCGGGGCGCCTATGATGCCGTCGTTGCCATGTATCACGATCAGGGTCTCCTGCCCATTAAACTGCTTCACTTTCACGAAGCGGTTAATGTGACACTTGGGCTACCTCTGATTAGGACATCCGTTGACCACGGAACGGCCTACGATATTGCAGGTAAAGGCCTAGCTCATCCGGGTAGCATGAAGGCAGCAGTTTCTCTGGCGGCGAAAATGGTCGGACAGGGCCGGCATCGAAGGGAGGCGGGTCGGACATGAAATGAGTCGGCCGTCAGAGCTTTTTATGCACGTTTCAGGTGCAAAAACCCTGAATCTAAAAAACATAACCGTAAGAATACCGCTACACAGGGTAACGGTCATCACCGGGCCTGGTGGCTCCGGAAAAACAGCACTGGCCGTCCATACCATCTACAGGGTTTGTCAGGATGCCTACAGGGGCGTAAATCCCGATCTTGATTTTGCCGCCGGAATATCACGACATAACGATTACCCCGTAAAGACCGAGGTTGACGATATTACACCGCTGATACCCTGCGCAGTTTTGCAACAGCCTGTTACTAACCTTATCGGATCGGGCACGATCGGCGATTACACGGGCCTGAACGAACTTATCGCGTCGATTTTTCTTACTTATGGAAAACTGATGTGCCCCGATTGCGGCGTTGAAGTAGATCCCTTCCCCACTCCGGAAAAGATGGCAGGAAAAATTTTATCCCTGCCCCCAAAAACCCGTTTTTATCTGCTGGCCTATGTGGGCAGGGTTGCTCACAGGAACCTGAAAAAAATCTGCGAAAATCTTCTCCGAAAGGGCTTTTTACGTGCAAGAATTGACGACAAAATTTTCGATCTTGAAGAAGTTTCCACAATTTCATACAGACCTTTTCACACCGTCCATGTGGTGGTTGACCGACTTGTTGCTACTCCCGAGCTTGTCGGTCGCATCGAAGAATCGTTGCGCACGGCCCTTCAGGTTGCACGAAAGAGCCGGGTTAAGGTACTGACAACGGATGGAACGGAGCTCTTCTTTTCGGATGAGCCCATCTGCGAAAGCTGCGGCAAAACCCTTGAAAAGCCCACCAGAGAGGAGGTTCTGAAAGGCCGGGCTTTGAAATGTTACGGAGTGGAATACAGAGAGTTAATGGAAAATCCGGTGGAAGAAACACACTCATGGTGCTGCTCGTTGCCTCATGAAGTAGCGCAAACTCCCGCCGTAATACGCGTAGGCCAGATTGTCGGTGGTATGAAATCCCTCGGAATTGATTACCTATCCCCGGCTACAAAACTGAGTAACCTGTCGTCCGGCGAACTGGGGAAACTCCGGCTTCTGCGATTCGCCGTAAACGAATTCACGGGATTACTTTATATAATGGATTCTCCTTCGGCGGGTCTTGACTCCAGAGGTAAGCACTTCCTTGTTGATTTCGTGAAAAGGGTGAGTGGGCGAGGAGCCACGGTAATTCTGGCGGACAACGACCCCGAAATACGAGAGGCTGCCGATTACGTAATAGAATTGGGTCCGGGAAGGGGACCGGAAGGCGGTTATCTCCTTTTTGAAGGACCTGCGGAACAGGAGAAGCATACAACCTCCTGTCATTCGGTAACGGCGAAGGCAGGTGATGGAAATCCTGCAAAAGCGGGGGCATCGGGATGGATCAAACTGTCGGGTCTGTCTCAAGGTAACGTGAAAGAAGCAGACCTTTCCATTCCCGTCAGCGAAATCACCCTTATCACCGGTCCCATCGGTTCGGGTAAAACTTCCATTGCCCGGGCGGTCGTGAAATCTTTCTCTACCAGAACACCGCGATGGGCCTTAAATGCTCTGGAAAAGCCGTCCTTTCCTGTGAAGGCCTTATTTTTTGACTGCATGGCCTTCCCGCCGGGAAAGCGGGTGACGCTGGCGAATTTTCTAAACATCTTCGGCAACATCAGGCGGTTTTTCGCAACCCTTCCCGCTTCAAGAAGATACGGTTTTTCGCCCCGTCATTTTTCCTACATTCTCGATGGCAGATGTCCCCGGTGCCGTGGATCCGGTACGGTTTCCTATTCGGGGCAGTATTCCGGTGTCCAATCCTTCACGTGTCCACTTTGCCGTGGCACAAGGTATAGTGGTGAGGTGCTGAAAATAAAATACAAAGGCTTCTCCATATCGGACATACTTGGTCTTGATGCAGAAGTGGTCTCCAATCTTTTATCTTTTCTTCCTGCCGTGGCGCGACCTTTATCAATTCTGACCCTTCTGGGCATGGGTCACTTGAAGCTGGGACAAAGCCTTGCTGAAATTTCAGGAAGTGAAAAGCTGCTTTTGAACGTTGCGCGACATGTGGCCATTTTTACGGCTCCAGGTCGCAAAGTTCAGTCGTATCTCTGTGTTTTCGACATGAGTACGTCCTTTCTGCACCGGGAGGATATCACAAAAGCCGCTATGCTTTTTAATATGCTTCGGGATTCGGGTCATACGGTGGTACTCTGTGACTCCTCGGAGGCTCTGGCGGGAATATGCAGTTGGTTTGTAATTATGGGTCCGGGAAGCGGGCCTTCAGGAGGGCGGATATGCTATGAAGGACCGCCTACCGGTGGCACCAGGGTCAATCCATAAGGCGTACAGGAGTGGGCATGTCACAACTCAGGACATTATTCTTTGCAGTATTTTGCATAACCTGCGCTCTCGTACCTGAAGGAATCTGTGGGCCCACCGCTTCGGATGCGCCCGGTCTGACAAGGCTGGATGAGTTACTCGCGTCAGTCTCGAAAACGATTGAGATCGAAAAGGCCGACCTTGAGGAGTTAAAACGCCGACAGAGGGACATCCTAAATGATTTGAAAACCCAGGAAAAGGAGCTTCGCGTTCACAAGCTGGAGCTTTCTGCGGCGGAAAACCTGGCTCTTATAGAAACCGTTCCCTTAAAAGATCTTGAGAAAACACGCGCTATGGTATCGCAAACCCTTAATTACTCGTCGGAGCGTACCGGAGAGCTCAAGAAGCTACTCGAGGAGCTTTCCGCCAGAATATCAGAGCTCGAAGAGCGACTGAACACGAACAAAAATCGCATAAGCCAACTTCGCAAGCAGGAAGACGGAAGTTTACCGTCCGGCCTTTTGAACAGCCTGAGGGATCTTGATAAGATATTCGAAAGCAAGCATGCCATTTTGCTGGAGACTAAAAAAGCGATCTCTGAAAGCCTTTCCGAATGGCAGGAAGTCTATGTAAGATCGTCGCGACTCATTTCACAGTTGAATCAATTAATAGCTAAGAAAAAAGAAAAACAACTTTTTGAACGACAGGACAAGTTGATAACCCACCTAAAGCCCGGCCTGTTTATCGAAGACATCAGGGTTTTTGTGAACACTCTGAGAAAGGGACTATCGAAGGATTTCTGGCGCAACCAGGTTCTCCCTCTACTCACCACAGGTGGATCCCTTGTCATAGCATTTCTTATAGCATATGTTCTGGTGATTATCGTTCTTATGCACTGTCGTGATGCTCTTCTGAACTATGCGAATAATGAATATAGACAGCGGAACTATCCCTGGCTTTGCAGAAGCATTTTAATATTTTTCGATTCCTTACCATTGCTGGGGACGCTGCTCTTTTCTTACTTCTACATTTCTTCAAGAAAACTGCTGGAAACCTATGCCGTTTCGAGGTTTGCAATCTCCTGTCTGGTCACATGGCTGTTAACATCATGGGTCATAAAATTCCTGAGGCTACTCAAGGGGCAACTAAAGGGCGAGACGGCGGAATTTCTCAGAAAACATGCCCGCCTGTCCGCATCGGGAGTAAGATGGTTCACCCTGGTGTATCTGTTTATCCAGTACCTTTTGCCGCCCGAAAACACATTACTTTTTGCCTATCGTCTTTTGCTGGAAATCTTTGCTCTGGCCTGGTTTGTTTACCTGCTAAATCGCATGGGAAGAATCGTAAGCCGTGACGCAAATTCGGTGTTTCAAAGAAAGCCCTGGCTATACAGGATTATTGTTTTTTGGGGATATGTGGTGACCCTAACGGGGCTTGTTTCCGAGCTTTTGGGCTATCAATACCTTGCGGTGTTCTGGTACGCCGGATGGGGGCGCACGCTGGTCGTCTCCATGTGGGTTTTTCTTGGGTTTGCGGTGCTGATGCAGTGGGAGAAAGTCGCCGAAACATCGGCCGCCTTTGCACCCACGGATCAGACCGAAGCAAGGAAATCCATCAAGTGGTTGACCATAAAGATTCTGTGGGTCGGATGGTTACTCATGGCTCTTGTTTCGTACCTTGTCGCCTGGAAGGCCGAAAAAGCGGTTATCTGGAATTTTTTCGGCATTCTAAATAGGCCGATAAGGATTCTGGGCTTCACATTTCGCTTAAGCAGTATAGTATACGCGATATTGATCATTACGGTGACACAGGTCGCAAATCGGTGGATACGGCGGGCCATAAGGGACCACGCTCTCGGCCGAAGCGGTCTGGATGAAGGTCTTCAGGAATCCATAGTAACAATTACCGGCTATCTGGTCTGGTTTTTTGCAATTATCATGATACTGAACACACTGGGAGTCAGCGGAACCTCTTTAACCGTGGCCTTTGGTGCCCTGGGAGTAGGACTTGGATTTGGCCTTCAAAACATTTTCAACAACTTCGTAAGCGGGCTTATTTTGCTTTTCGAGAGACCCATACAGGTGGGGGATATAGTAGAAGTTGAGGGAACCTGGGGAGAAGTGAAGAAGATTAACGTCCGCTCGACGGTCGTGCAAACCTGGGATAACGCATCGGTTATAATACCCAACTCGGCACTGGTTAGCGAACGTGTTACGAACTGGAGTTTTCGCGATGCCCGGGTAAGGCGAAACATAGATGTCGGGGTGGCTTATGGCTCTGATGTCATTCTCGTGCGCGATACCCTGATGGAAATCGCAAACAATCACCCGGCTGTGTTCAGGGAACCTGAGCCGAGCGTTCTTTTTGTGGACTTCGGCGACAACGCATTGATATTCCGCCTTAGAGTCTGGACGACGGTGAGAAAAAGCCTGGAGGTCGAAACGGAGATACGCTACGAGATTACACGGCTATTTTCAGAGAGAGGAATTGAGATAGCCTTTCCTCAGAGAGACATTCACATACGCTCCATAGGTCCACTGGAAAAATTGTTTAAAGTTTTTGCATCAAAAGCCCAATTTGAGAAGTGAAGTGTTTTTTCCTTTGAGTTTTCAGAATCTGACAAGTCTGCCTTCCTCAAGGTCTTTCAGCGCCTGTTCCCTGAGCTTGTAATGCTGCTTCTTTCCCGTTGCCGTCATTGGCAGTTGCTCGACGAAGCAATAGTAGCGCGGCCTTTTGTAAGGCGGAATCATAGGATGACCTTTTATGAATTCTCTTAACTCTTCAATCGTGAGGCTCTCGTCTTTTTTAACAACATAAGCCGCAAGGGCCTGACCGCGTTGGCGGTCGGGAATGCCAATAACGGCACAACTCATGACCTTGGGGTGCTCCTGAATGGCTTCCTCGATCTGAATCGGGTATATGTTTTCACCACCCACGATAATCATGTCGTCTTTCCGTGACACGATGGTGATGTATTGATTTCTGTCCCAGACGGCCAGGTCGCCAGTGTAAAACCAGTCTTTAAACACTTTCATCTTAAGTTCTTCCGGCTTCTTGTAATAATCGTAAAGACTTTTGAAGGTTTTTACGATAACTTCGCCGACCTCCTCTTCATCCTGTGCAACCGTATCATCGGGATCGGCAAGTTTATCTTCATAAACCCTTACAACTCGAATCTCATCATCCACACAGGCCCTTCCCGCCTTACCGGCCCTGTCGGGAAGGTCTCCGGGCAGGAGCAGAGTATTCCAGAAAGTCTCCGAGGTTCCGTAACCGTTGAAGATGTTCGGTGTGAAAACCTCCTGCATTTCGATACAGAGGCTCCTGTCAAGGGGTGCTCCCATACTTACCACACCCCGGAGTTTCGACAAATCAAGCCCCCGCTTCTTCTGCTCTTCCAGCATTAATTTATACATAGTGGGCACACCCACCACATAGGTAACCCCGTATTTACTGATGGCTTCAAGGGTGGTTCTTGGGTGGAAAAACTTCAGGGCAACGATGGATGCCCCCAGATAGAAAGCCGGTCCCGGGCCACCGATGTGGATCCCTCCCCGGTGGAACCACGGTGATATGTTCAGAAGAACATCATCCACAGTGAGGTGCAAATGCATTATTACGTCGTGAGCGGTAAGAATTTCGTTAATATTGTTCAGAGGAACGCCTTTCGGTTTCCCGGTAGTTCCCGAAGTGTACAGACGGGTGGTCTCCGAAAAGGCACCCCTGCCAAACCGAAAAGGATCCTCCGGGTTCTCATCTGACGCCCCGGATATGAATTCCCTGTAAGGGATTACACCCGAGCCCGCTTCTCCTTCTCCCACCACAACCACCACATCTGGTTTATGCTTCGATAGCTTCAGAGCCTCCTCTGCGGTCTCACGGATTGAAACATCAAAAATGTAAACTCTGCTCAAAGAATCTTCCAGTATGTATGCGGTTTCACCTGAGGACAGCCGGTAGTTTATGGGGTTGTTGATAACCCCTATTTTCTGACAGCCCAGGTAGATAAAGGCGAACTCGGGACAATTCATAAGCTGATATGTGACGACATCTCCGGGTTTAAGATTACTGGCAAGTAACGTTCGGGCAAACCTGTTGGCCTCTGCGTTAAGCTCCCGGTAATTCCAGCTCCTGTCCGATTCTACATCAACAAGGGCGGGTCGGTCCCCATAGCGTCTGACATTTCTCATGAACCCCTCAATGTACAGAAAATTCCTCTCAAAAAACTCCCTGAAATATCTTTCGTTGTAAGTACTCATGACCTACTCCTCCACTTTTTTAATCACCAGCGAGGCATTAATGCCCCCAAAGCCGAAGGAATTGGTCAGAGCGATACGAATGTCCGCGGGTCTGGAAAGATTTGGTACATAGTCGAGGTCGCATTCAGGGTCCGGAAAGTCCAGATTAATCGTGGGCGGAATAATTCCATCAAGTATACTTTTCACCGTAAAGATGGATTCCACGATACCGGCCGCTCCCCACAGGTGACCGATCATGGATTTGTTGGAAGATATGGGTATCTGATAGGCCTTTGGGCCGAAAACCTTTTTTATGGCTCTCGTTTCCACCAGGTCGTTAAGAGGAGTGGATGTTCCGTGAGCGTTTATATAATTGACTTCTTCCGGCCTTATCCCGGCATCCTTTATAGCCTGTTTCATGCATTGAATAATACTCTCTCCGGAAGGCTCCGCAGCCGTGGGGTGGTGGGCGTCACAGGTGGCCCCGATACCTGCAACTTCGGCCAGAGGTTCCGCTCCCCTTTTCTCAGCATGTTCAAGGGCTTCCAGGATTACACAGCCCGCACCTTCAGAAGGCACAAATCCTTTCCTTTCCCTGTCGAAAGGTCTGGAAGCCTTCGATGGAGTCTCATTCCATTGACCTGTCGTTATGGCACCGAGATTCTCCAGGCTTGCCATTATGGTGGGCGTTATACCCGCGTCGGCCCCGACAACCACAGCCGCATCAATAACATTCTGCCTGATCAAGGCAGTGGCAGTAGCCATCGCCTTAGTACCGGCGGCGCAGGCCTCCTGAAGAAAATATTGAGGCCCCTTTGCCCCAATCCGTCTTGCAACTTCACAGGCCGCCGTGTTAGCGGCAATGGCTACAACACAAAAGGGCGAAACCTTACGAGGACCTCTGCGAAGTAACTCGGCATGATTCTGTTCAAAGGTGGAAGGACAGCCAATAGCACTTGCCCCGATTACGGAAAACCTGAAGGGATCGCCTCTGTATTGAAAACGCCAGTTTTCAATGGTGAGCAAAGCGGCCGCAACGAAGAGATGGACCATTCGGTCAAAACGAGTTATCGTCTTCCTGTCCAGAAAGTCTTCGGGATTAAAGTCCCTGCACTCTCCGGCAATCTGACATTTGTGCCCCGAGGGATCGAAAAGAGAAATGCGATCTATGCCGGATTCCCCGCGAACCAACCTTTTCCAGGATCTGTCAAGCCCAACCCCCAGAGGCGTTATGAGCTCCATGGCCGTAACGACAGCGCTCCGAGCTCTCATGGCTACGCCTCTTACAAAAAGGTGACGACATCCCGCTCTGTCGCCCTTTAAAAAATCAAAGGGCTACACAAATACCAGCCTAACGGATCAATAACTTCTGAAAAGAGAATACCGGCAACAAAATTTCCCTTCAAGATCAAGCATCATAAAAAGGAAGGCGGGCATAAGCCCGCCCCACCTCACGCCTTTAAAAGCCATCATCCACAGGATGAACAGCCACCTCCACAAAAGCCCGAGAAGGAAGGACCGTCGTTAATTTCAAGGACTTCCACATCAAAGGTTATATGATGTCCCGCAAGGGGATGATTAAGATCAATGGTAATGGACTCAGAGGTTACATCCACAACGGTGGCGTGAACCCGGGATCCATCGGGGGTCTGCAGGGCGAGAACCTGCCCAACTGACGGTTCAAATCCGGGAGGGAGCTCAGACCTGGCAAAAGTCTGCTCAAGCATTTCATCTCTTTCCCCGTAGGCCTCATCCGGCGTAAGGGTAAAGGTTTTTTTTCTCGTTTACTTCCATACCGATGAGGTGGTTTTCAAATCCCGGAATTACCTGACCTGCACCTACCTGGAACTCAAAGGGGCCACGTCCCTCACTGGAGTCAAAAATTTCTCCATTCTCCAGCCTTCCAGTGTAGTGCACCTTGACATAGTGGCCCTTTTCTACCTTCTTCATCTCTCTGCTCCTTAAATGTTTCGTTATGGTTCTTAAAAAACAAACACCGGGTACTGAACCCGGTGTTGTCACTATAACCACTCTTTCGCCTATGTTCCACCTTTTTTCGTAAAAAATTACACCCTCTGAAACAGATTGATCCCCTCCCAGAAGAGAAGTCCGGCAAAAACACAGAGGCTCAGCCCCAGGAGCCTAACGAAGGCTTCGTAAAACCGTCCCTTCAAAAAGAGACCTTTCGTGCCATGAACGCACAGGGCAAGAAGAACTTTTGAGCCCACAAGGCACACGTAAAAAGCGAGAACAAATCCGACGGCGGCTCCTCTTGATGATCTCAAAGCCGTCATGAGAAGAGGGCCGCCTACGGTAAACCAGAAAAGATATGGATGGGGGTTGAGAAAATTGACCACCGCACCTTTTAAGAGTGATAAGTCGGAATTGTTGTTTTTACCTTCAGCAGGAAGTGGTTTTAAAAAGGTTTGAATGCCCATTGACATGACAACCACTGCTCCCAACATGGACAAAATGCCCAAAACCTTTCCTGATGAGGCAACCCTGGTAAGTATCAGGAAGCTGAGGGCGACAATAGGCAGGTCGGTGATCAGAGGAGCCAGGGCCGTTTTCATGCCTGAGCGTGGCCCGTAACGAAGGGTTTCGGAAACCACAAGCGCCAGCAGAGGCCCCGGGGAAAGCCCCGCTCCGAGGCCCAGCAAAATACCCGTTGCAATCATAAGACCCTACTCCGGTTCTTTAAAGCAAAAAGAAACATTGCTCACAAGCTAACAGGTGTGCATACTTATACGATGCTCTGGTAACAATGTCCATCGGGAGGATGAAAACAGAAGATGCAGAAATTCCGGCTTGAATGCTCATGGAAACCCACAGGAGACCAGCCCAAGGCAATAAGGCAACTCGTAGAAGGGTTGAAAAAAGGCTTCAGGTATCAAACCCTTCTGGGTGTTACGGGTTCCGGAAAGACCTTTACGATGGCTCATGTGATTGCTTCCGTCCAGCGCCCTACCCTGGTCATCGCACCGAACAAAACGCTTGCCGCTCAACTTTACGGCGAATTTAAAAGCTTTTTTCCCCATAACGCCGTCGAATATTTCGTCTCTTATTACGACTACTACCAGCCCGAAGCCTACGTGCCGCAGACGGACACTTACATAGCAAAGGATGCTTCCATCAACGAGACCATCGATAAGATGAGGCACAGCGCTACCAGAGCTCTTCTGGAAAGGCGTGATGTCATCGTCGTCAGCAGTGTATCCTGCATTTACGGCCTCGGGTCTCCCGAAGAGTACCGTGATATGATGCTCTGGCTGAAAGAGGGCGACGCCGTATCCAGAGATGAAATCCTTAAGAAGCTCGTACAGATACAGTACAGCAGGAACGATATTGATTTTCGAAGGGGAACCTTTCGAGTTCGTGGAGACGTGGTGGATGTCTTTCCGGCTCACGAAGAGGACCTGGCAATTCGAATCGAGCTTTTCGGCGATTGGGTCGAGAGCATTCGACAGTTCGACCCCTTGACCGGCAGAACCGTCGGTCGGCTTCCGGAAGTTGCCATTTATCCTGCAAACCATTACGTCACGAGAAGAGACAGGCTTGAAAGGGCGGTGCAGGCCATTGCGGAAGAACTCAGAGAACGCGTGGAATTTTTAATAGGCCAGGGCAAGCTGGTGGAAGCCCAGAGACTTGAAGAAAGAACCCGTCTGGACATGGAGATGTTACTGGAATTGGGTTATTGCCCCGGAATTGAAAACTATTCGCGTCATCTGTCAGGTCGTAATCCGGGGGAGCCGCCCGCGACCCTTCTGGACTACTTCCCGGAAGACTGGCTTCTTATTATCGACGAAAGCCACATCACCATACCTCAGCTTCAGGGAATGTATCGTGGAGATCGTTCCCGAAAGCTAACGCTCGTTGAATACGGCTTTCGCCTTCCCTCAGCCCTGGACAACCGACCGCTTTCCTTTGAGGAATTCGAACAAAGAATTAACCAGGTGATCTTTGTGTCGGCAACACCGGGTCCCTACGAGCTTGAAAAGTCCGGTCCGCATGTCGTGGAGCAGTTGATCCGGCCCACGGGCCTCGTCGATCCGCACATAGAAATCCGCCCTGCCGATCATCAGGTGGACGACCTCATTGGTGAAATCCGTAAGAGGGTCTCCAGAGGGCAGAGGGTTCTGGTGACAACCCTTACAAAGCGAATGGCCGAAGACCTTACGGAGTATCTCGAAAACATGAACATAAGGGTTCGCTACATGCATTCCGACGTAGATACCATTGAACGAATAGAATTAATAAGAGAGCTCAGGCTGGGAAGTTACGACGTGCTCGTTGGAATTAATTTGCTGAGAGAAGGCCTTGACATACCGGAAGTTTCTCTTGTAGCCGTCCTTGATGCCGACAACGAAGGTTTCCTGAGGTCCGAACGAGCCCTGATACAGATGGCCGGCAGGGCCGCACGAAATGTTGACGGCACGGTGATTCTCTATGCAAACAACATAACAAAATCCATAGAAAATGCGGTAAAAGAAACGGAAAGGCGCCGCAGGATTCAGATGGAGTACAACAGGGCTCACGGAATAACTCCTCAAACGATCCAGAAGGAAATTGCCGATGTGCTGGCTCCCTACCGGCTCGTTGAAGTTGCAAAGGCTTCAGTGGACCGTGAAGAGCTGGAACTCCGGGAAGAACTCCCGTACCTTGAAGGCGGTGGAACTCTGGAGAACACCATTCAGAGACTGGAAAAGGAAATGAAGGAGGCGGCAGAAAAGCTCGAGTTTGAAAAGGCGGCGGTTCTTAGAGATCGAATAAAAAAGCTTAAAGAACTCCAGCTAATGACGGCATGAAAGATCGAAATCTTTTTTTCTTATGGCATCGGATTATACCCGGGTGGGCCGATCTGCTGGGAAAGACATGGTTCAGGCTGCATACATCCCGTCGCACCGTTGCGGTGGATAACATAGTGACCGCACTGAAGTGTTCCGAAGCAGAGGCGGCCGGGATCGCCTTACGAAACTTTGTACATCTCGCCCGGGTCTTCCTTGAGTTCCCACTGCTCCCCTTACTGAACGAAGGTAACGTAAGATACTTTGTCAGCTACACCGGAGAGGAAAACTTCCACAGGGCGAAAAACCTTGGCCCCGGTATTCTGATTCTCACAGGTCACTTTGGAAACTGGGAACTCATGGCCTACGCCACCCCTCTTGTGATGAAAGTGAGTCTGGACATCATAGCAAGACCGCTGGATAACGCCTTACTCAACCGCCTTACAACCCGAATTCGTACCCGAACGGGCAACAGGCTCATTGATAAAAATTTTTCCTTCTGGAAGATGACGGAATCCTTAAAAAACGGTCGGCCTGTCGGAATCCTTCTTGATCAGAAAGCAAGTCAACGTGAGGGAATCTACGCTCCCTTCTTCGGGCGTCTGGTCCTGACCCACAGGGCCCTGGCAATTCTTGCCTGCAAGACCTCCTGCCCTGTGCTTCCGGTGTACAACTACCGGAAAAGCGACGGCACCTATACCGTCAGGGCGCTTCCACCTCTCATGTTTGAAAAACCCACCGGAAAAGCAATCTACGAAGCAACCGCCAGATTCAACGAAATATTTGAAAAGATTATTCAAGAGCATCCCGATCAGTGGTACTGGATCCACAGACGCTTTCGATACAGTAAACCAATAAACTCATAGAAGATAGACCTTTACTTCTTCATCCTCATACAGCCCTTCGACATGTTCCGGTATAACGATGTAGCCGTCTGCCTCCGAAAGAGTGCTAATCATTCCGGATCTGCCAAAAAGAGGCTCAACTCTTACAAAACCTTCATCGGTCTTTTCGGGCAGTATAACGACAGGAATATAGTCTTCCCTACCATGCACGGAAGGCACATTTTTCGTCAAAAAACCCTTGAGAACACTCCGACAAAAGGGAAACTCCGGTGACCTTCCCTGTATCTGCAGGAGAAAGGGACAAACCAGCGCTACCATAACCATTGCCGCCGATGCGGGTTGCCCGGGCAGCCCCCAAAGATACTTTCCCCGACCTGATCCAAAAATGGTGGGTTTACCCGGTCTGATGGCAACGCCGTGCACGAGTACTTGCCCATCGGTAATCGCTTCGAAAACCTCAAGGGTGTAATCTCTAACCCCTACCGAGCTTCCCCCTGAAACCAACACAACATCGTGGTCTTCAATAAAGGACCTGCAGGTGTCAATGAGTTCACGGGGATCGTCCACAACGTGAGCCATCACCCCGGGAACGGCACCGGCCATTTCGGCAAATCCCGAAAGGACGTATGCGTTAATGTCCCGGATTACCGCGGGAGGGAGAGGAGAGGGCGTGTCAGGTGGCACGATTTCGTCACCGGTGGAAACCACCGCAACCCTGGGGCGCCTGTATACCTTGATTTCGGTAACACCTACTGCCGCAAGCATACCGATGTCCTGAGGTCGTAGCCTGGCACCCGGCCCCATGACGGTTTTCCCGGCCGGTATATCTTCTCCAACACCAAGAACGTTCTGACCCGGGGCCACAGGCCTGTAAACCTCAATCACATCCTCATCAACCCTTTCGGTATGCTCAACCATGACAACGGCGTCAGCCCCATCCGGAAGCATTCCTCCAGTGGCAATCTCTGCCGCCTCGTAAGGCCCGATGGAAAAATCGGGAGCCCGGCCCATCTCCACAGACCCGATAATCCTTAACAGAGCCGGAAGGGATTCCGAAGCGCCGAAGACATCACGAGCTCTTACAGCGTAGCCGTCCATAGTTGCCCTGGCAAAATGGGGAACGGCCTCTACAGCGCAGATCTCTTCGGCAACAATTCTACCTATCGCCTCGACAACCTTAACCGTTTCGGTTCCAAGCGCAGGAAGCGAGCGAATCAGTTTTTCAACCTCTTCTCTCGACTTAACCGTAAGAAACTCCTTACCCATTCCCAGGAACTCTCCTCTGCCCTTTCCCGAACGCCCAACCTGAGGATCCGGGATTATAAAATTTTCGCTCTCAATCCGCGCCGCACCCCTGTATCCCTTCCTGAAGAGATACAGGGGAAAGGAGTTTTAAATCTGCTCTTTCAGGCCACAACCACATTCACGAGTTTTCCCGGAACGACCACAATTTTCCTGATTTCCTTCCCATCGACATATTGCCTGATTTTCTCCCTTTCCAGGGCCATTTTTTTGAGCTCTTCTTCGGAAGTTCCCGCAGAGACGGTCATCCTATCGCGAACTTTACCGTTTACCTGTATAACTATTAACAGTTCGTCCTCCTGCACGGCTTTTTCATCGTAAGAGGGCCACGGCTGGTTCAGAAGGAAAGAATCGTACCCAAGCTCATGCCATATCTCTTCAGTAATGTGAGGAACCATGGGTGACAACAATATGACCGTTGTTTCCACAGCATGACGCAAAACCGGCCAGAAAGCAGGATCCTTCTCATCACCCCTATCCCTGACCTGATACATCAGGTTAACCAGTTCCATGATAGCGGCAATAGCGGTATTGAAATGGTAACGATCTCGTATGTCTTCCGTTACTTTCTTTATGGTCTGATGAGACTTTCTATAAAGGCCTGCAAGGGGCCCCTGCAAACCTGAAATGTCACCTGAAAAGGGCTTTACTTCTCTGAGCTTTTCAATGTTCTCGGCAACAAACCTCCAGACTCTTCCCAGAAACCTGTAAGCCCCGTCAATTCCCTGATCGCTCCATTCAAGGTCTTTTTCGGGAGGCGATGCAAAAAGGCAAAAAAGTCTTACGGTATCGGCTCCGTAGGCGGCAATCATGTCATCGGGATCCACAACATTTCCTTTGGACTTGCTCATCTTGGCGCCGTCTTTTATGACCATTCCCTGAGTAAGGAGCCGCTTAAAAGGCTCATCAAAATCAACGTAGCCCATATCCCTGAGAGCTTTGACAAAGAAGCGGGAATAGAGCAGATGCAAAACGGCGTGCTCAATACCCCCTATGTACTGATCCACGGGCAACCAGTGGCGGACTCTTTCGGGATCGAAGGGTTGTGAGTTCTCGTCTGCACAGGCAAACCGTATGAAATACCAGCTAGACTCAACAAAGGTATCCATCGTATCGGTCTCTCTTCGAGCCGGTCCACCACACTTTGGACATGAGGTCCTGTAAAAACTTTCCGAGACTGGAAGCGGCGAGCCACCGTTTGGTAGGAGCTCCAGGTCCAGAGGAAGCACGACAGGGAGCTGGTCTTCCGGAACAGGAACAATACCACAGCTGTCACAGTAAACCACAGGTATAGGCGCACCCCAGTATCTCTGACGCGAAATCCCCCAGTCCCTAAGGCGATACTGTACCTGAAAGCGGGCCATACCCTGCGCTGCAAGATGTTCGGTTATGGCTCGTCGTGCATCTTCTGAAGAAAGACCGGAAAACTGACCCGAATTTACAAGAACCCCATCATCTTCAAAGGCATGATCAAGCTCTTCAGCCGATGGTATCAAATCGGAATCTTCAGGTCTTATTACTACCTTTATAGGGAGGTTATACTTCTTTGCAAACTCAAAATCCCTCTGGTCGTGAGCCGGAACGGCCATCACCGCCCCGGTACCGTATTCCATAACCACGAAGTTAGCTACGAATATCGGCATGCGCTCGCCGGTAACCGGGTTTATGCAATAAGATCCCGTAAAAACGCCTTCCTTCTCAAGCAGATCTTCAGTGCGATCGCTACGCTTGGCCTTCTTGGCTTCCTCAACAAAAGCCAGCACTCTTTGCTCCTGTTCTTTTCCCTTGCAAAGCTCCGGCACAAGGGGATGCTCCGGGGCAAGGCTCATAAAGGTCGCACCGAAGAGTGTGTCCGCCCGTGTCGTAAAAACGGTGATTTTCAGATCATCACGCCCTTCTACGGGGAAATCGATTTCGCTACCGTGGCTTTTGCCGATCCAGTTCCTCTGCATAACCAGCACACGTTCGGGCCAGCCTTCAAGCCTATAGGTGTAATCCAGGAGTTCATCTACATAGTCTGTGATTTTGAGAAACCATTGCTCCATTTCTTTTTGGATTACGGGATTTTCACAACGCCAGCATGCTCCCTGCTCGACCTGTTCGTTGGCCAGCACAGTCTGACAGTGTTCGCACCAGTTCACGTAAGCCTTCTTGCGATAGGCAAGCCCCCGTTCGTACATCTTCAGGAAAAACAACTGCTCCCATTTATAATAAGAAGGATCGCAGGTGGCGAACTCTCGAGACCAGTCGTAGGAAAATCCAAGCCGTTTGAGCTGTCGTCTCATGTAATCAATATTGTCATAGGTCCACTTCGCGGGATGTATTCCGGCCTTTATGGCAGCGTTTTCCGCAGGCATTCCGAAGGCGTCCCAGCCCATCGGATGTAACACATTATAACCGTTCATCCTGAGAAACCGGGCAACGACATCTCCGATGCTGTAGTTTCTGACATGGCCCATGTGAATGCGACCCGAAGGATAGGGAAACATTTCAAGAACGTAAAACTTTTCTTTAGACGGATCTTCTTTCACCTCAAAGAGTTTTTCACTTTCCCACAGGCGCTGCCACTTCTCTTCGATAGCGTGGGGATGATACTTCATATCCATAGACGCACCCTCTCCTCTCTGTTTTTTTCGTTAAGAAACAAGAGCTTTCTAGCACATAATTACCTGCGCAGGCAATGTGTTGTCTTGAGAGTGGTTTCCTCGCCAAGAGCAGGTGCCAGGCTTTTCTTAACGGCTCTGAGGATCAAAGAATGAAGCTCGGGGGTTCTGGCGGCAACCACATGACCGCTCTGCAAGACCTCGGGAGTACCCCAGAAATCGGTTACAATCCCGCCCATTTCTCTAATCATCAACACGCCTGCTGCAATGTCCCACGGTTTGAGCCCCACTTCCCAAAAACCGTCCAGGCGGCCTACGGCCACATAGGCAAGGTCTAAAGCGGCAGATCCGGCCCTACGGATATCGCTTACATGATGGAAAATTTCCTGAAACGAGGCCAGATATTGTCTGGCTATGTCTTTTCTCTTAAAGGGAAAACCCGTGGCAACCAGGCTATGAAGCACATCATTTTTCGGAGGCAAGACCACCGGAGAACCGTTTAGATACACACCGTTGCCTTTTACGGCCGTGAACAACTCATTCCTCAGCACATCGTAAATACAGCCTGCCACGAGATCCTTACCATCCCATCTGGCAATAGTAACGGAAATATGGGGGAATCTGTGTATAAAGTTTGTGGTGCCGTCAAGGGGATCAACAATCCAGCAGGGTTCAGGTGGAAGCCCTTGTCCTGAGAAGGTTTCTTCCCCGATTACCATGTCATCGGGATAACGGCTGTTGAGCATTTTTCTGATCAGGGATTCGCTGTTTCTATCAGTCTCGGTGACATAATCAAATTTATCCTTGTGATGGAAGGAACTGGTCTGAGATAGATAGGCTTTTTTGATGAGTTCACCTGCTTTAATAAGAGTTTCTTCCATCAAGGTCCTTAATTCATCGTATTCCGATCTTTCTCCCGATGCCATAGTAACCCTCCTTCAGGACAGAGATAGCTTTAACCAGAAACTCAGAACAACAACGGTCTCATATAAAAATATTTAGTATTCTCCCGGTGGCTTACAAGAAATTTTCATGGAGCTTCAGGCAGGTCGGTACTGTGGCCCACGGGGTTGACTATTTTATCATCAATTTTTATACTTTCTTTCACAAATTAAGATTACATGTTTAGTTGTCATCAAACTTGTTTTATAAGGAGTTAAATGTGCCGGCTTTACCTTCCACACAGGACGGTCAAAACGATCTTGTCCTCAAGAGTATATCAAGGCAGTTACGCCGCTGTTATCAGTGCGGTGCCTGCTCCAACGGTTGTCCCCTTTACTCTTTTATGGATCTGGGCCCCACTAAAATTGTGCGACTTTTAAATCTCGGCTTCTTTGAAGAAGCTCTAAAGAGTACAACTCTATGGCTTTGTGTGGAATGCCAGAACTGTAGCATGGTTTGTCCAAATGCAATTCCTATCCCGTCAGTACTCAGAAAGCTCAAAGAATGGGCAGTTCTTAACAACGTCCCCGTAGCACTACCTGAAGTGGCGGGATTTCAAAAGCAGATGCGGGAATCCATTGCCCGATACGGAAGGATTCACGAACTCAACGTTGTCCTGAAACATCGACTATCGTCCGGACAGATTGTTTCGGATGCAATACTGGGAATAAAAATGCTCATAAAGCACAAGCTGGATTTTCTGCCTTCAAAGGTGAGGAATTACAGAGAAATCCGTCAAATCTTTGAGCTGCCTGCGGTGAGACATGCCTGATCCGAGCAAAGATCTCGTCTTCTTTCCGGGGTGTTCACTGGCCAGTTCGGCAAGGGAAAACTATGCATCACTCCAGCAGGCTTTCTGGAAGCTGGGATTCCGTTTCAGAGAACTGGACGATTGGAATTGCTGTGGAAGCGCTGCCACGGGTGTAGCCGGTGAGGAAATCGATTTTCTCCTTTCCGCAAGAAACCTCACAAAGGTTCCCCCGGGAAAAACTCTTCTGGTTGCCTGCCCTAAATGCTGGACGAAACTACATATAGTTCAGAGGAGATTGAAAGAGGATCCTGAGTTCGCTTCGAGGGTAAGCAGACTTTTCGGAACTATTCCTGAAGAGGGCGTGAGGATCGTGCATTATCTGGAAGTTCTGACCGAGATCGGGGTTGACAATCTTGCCCGGATTGTCTCGGCTGACAGGGAAAACCTGCGTTGCGCTCTCTACTTCGGATGCACCCGGGCTCAGCAAAGCAAGGTAAACGGCGCCATAATGTTTGACGAGCAATCCATACAGAGCATCCTGGAAAACCTCGGTGTTACCGGAGTAAAATGGCCTCATGTGCACAGGTGCTGTGGTACCTATCTCACAGGAGCAATACCGGAAATTGTTGAGGAGCTCGCATGCCGGATCGTAAACGGCGCAGCGGAAGCCGGTGCAGAGGCCATAATCACGGTATGTGCTATGTGTCACTTTAATCTGGAAACTCGAGGACAGAAATTCACCGTCCTGCCGATATTGCATTTCACGGAAATCCTATCTATTGCTCTGGGAATCAGACCTCCGGGCTGGTGGTTTCGGAGACATCTCGTATCCCCTGTAAACCTGCTCAAAAAGAAAGGCTGGCTGTAACGAGTTGTCGTCTGCTACCTCCGGTGCTAGAGTATATCGGATATTCAAAAACCGGAGGTTATTTTATGCAGGTTCTGGTCTCTCTGGCCTGTGCCGTGGCAATAGTGCTGGTAACAGCTCAAGGGGTCTCTGCAGAACCTATTTTAAAGATCGCCGTATCCATTCCCCCTCAAAAATACATGGTGGAACGCATAGGTGGTTCCCTTGTGGAGGTGGTCAGTCTTGTCCCACCGGGTATGGATCCTCACACATACGAGCCAAAGCCATCAGATCTTTCAAGGATAGGGTCTTCTTCGCTCTTCTTTGCAATCGGCCTTCTTGAGTTCGAAAAGATCTGGCTTCCCAGAATTTCCAGGATGTTTCCTCAACTTCCGATCATAAATCTGGCAGATGATGTGGGGCTTATGGGAATTCGTCAGAAAGACGGTTCCGATCCTCACCTGTGGCTTGATCCCCTGATAATGCTCCAGATGTCCAGAACCGTTTACAGAGAATTGAGATCGTCGATCCTTTCAAGAACAGACGAAACTCTGTCCAATCCGGTTGATGTTCTCGATGAACAGTATCGAAGGTGGGTCACCGAAGTCATTTTTCTGGACGGAAAAATTTCGGCAATCCTAGCGCCTTTTCGTGGAAAGGCCTTTGTTGTTTATCATCCTGCCTGGGGCTATTTCGCCAGAGCTTACGGGATCAGGCAGATTGCCGTAGAACAGGAAGGGAAAGGCCCCGGACCGTCAACCCTAAAAGAAGTGGCCGAAGCGGTAAAGGCAAATAATTTGAAGGTAATTTTTGTGTTTGGAAGTCCACCGCCGGCCGAAGCTGAAAGGCTTTCTCGACTATGGAACATGAGGATAGAGGTCCTTAACCCTCTCGCCTATAACTGGTGCGAAAATCTTCGCAGGGCGGCACAGCTCATAGCCCGTAGCTTAGGGGGTGGCTAATGGCCGACAACGGAGCCGTCGTATTCAAGGATGTTTCCTTTGCCTACGGAAATAACCTGGTTCTGGACAACGTGGAGTTTTCGATACCCGAGGGCGACTTTGTAGCTCTCATGGGGCCTAACGGAGGAGGCAAAACGACCCTCCTCAAGCTCTGCGTCGGTCTTCTGAGACCCCAGCGTGGCACGGTGCAGGTCTTCGGCAAAGACCCCGCAGAGGTAAGGTCGATGATCGGCTATGTGCCTCAGGAAACCAATCCCAACGCTCACTTTCCGGTTCGGGTTATCGACGTTGTCATGATGGGGTTATTGCCGGATCGGATACGGCACGGGAAAGCACAAAAGAAAAAGGTTCAAAAAATTCTCGACCGCATGGGCCTGCTGGATCTGGAGAACCGAAAAATTTCGGAGCTTTCCGGCGGTCAGCGTCAGAAAGTGATGATTGCCAGGGCTCTCGTCTCCGATCCGAAGATTCTATTTCTTGATGAGCCCACGGCCAGCGTTGACAGAGCCTTTCATACGGAGCTTTATGAAATGTTACGGGAGCTTAACTCTCGCATCACGATAGTCGTGGTAAGCCACGACATGAGTGTGCTTTCTTCCTATGTTAAGTCAGTGGCCTGTGTTAACAGAAGGGTTGTGTACCATTCCAGGGCGGAAATTACACCGGGAATGATTGACGCCCTCTATCACTGCCCCGTGGAACTTGTCGCTCATGGCATACCTCATCGAGTATTGCGTGAACATTGACGGTGAAAGGACAGAAGAAATGCCCGACTGGATGGCCTGGGAAGTTATGAAATACGCCTTTCTGGCGACTTTCCTTGCAGCTCTCGCCGCCGGAATAGTCGGAAGTCTTGTCGTTGTGAATCGCATGGTCTTTCTTGCAGGCGGAATTGCTCATGCCGCTTATGGAGGGGTTGGAATCGGCATTTTCTTCGGCATTCCTCTGCTACCGTCAACAATAGGCTTTTCCGTGTTATGCTCTATTATACTGGGATATCTGAGCGATCGAAACCGTCACAGATCGGATGCCCTTATAGGCACCATATGGGCCGCGGGAATGTCCATAGGGGCATTGCTGATTAATCTTTCTCCGGGTTATAGACCGGACATAATGGGCTATTTATTCGGGAGTATTCTGACGGTAACCCCCACAGAACTTCGTAGCCTTATGCTTCTCGACGTTGTTCTTATTGCCTGTTGCTATTTCTGGTATCACGAACTGCTGGCAGTTTCTTACGATCATGAGTTTGCAACGGCAAGAGGTCTGTCGGTTAGATTTTTTTATAATCTGCTCCTGATATTTTCTGCCGTGACCGTCGTTTTTCTCATGAGGCTTGTCGGGCTTATTCTGGTAATTGCTTTGCTGTCGATACCAGCTTATATGGTAGAGCCCAGGGTGCCTTCTCTTGCTCACATGTTCGTAGGGTGTACTCTGGTAAGCCTGTTATTTCTTATTGTGGGGCTTCTGGTAGCCCTCTGTTTCAACCTTCAACCGGGGCCGGCAATAATCCTGACGGCTTCAACCATCTTTGCCGTCACCGAGGCATTTTCTCTCCTTCGTTTTAAAATAAGACGGCTGGTTTAAAAGGCCATGCCTTAATGAACCTTCCGCCACAACCACATAGCCAGAGCCGAAGTGATAAGCCAGGGCGTCCATAGAGCAATCCCGGGTGACATTATCCCGTTTTCGGCAAGACCCTTATTAAAGGAGACGGCAAAGTAATAAAGGAGATAGGTGGCCATGGTGATGAGAACCGACCAGATTATGCTACTTTCTCTCAGGCGAAGTACTTTATCCGGAACATACAGACACAGGGCAACCGTAAGAAAAGCAAGTGAAAGGCAACTCAGGGGAAGCACAATTCTCAGGTGGAATTCCAGTCCGTATCGCCTCGCTTCATGCCGATCCTTCGACTCTCTCGCGGCTTTTCTCAGTTCCTGCATGGTCATTTCATTCTTGCCTCCGCCCCTGAGACCTCTCCCAATTCCCAGCTCACCGGGATCAATAGCAATCCGATAAGATTCAAAGCGTACGATCTGACTCCTTGGAGCTTCTCCTCCACGATTCTCTGAATCCCGCATGATGAAGCCGTCCTCCATGGCGAAAAAAATCCGCTCCGTTGACCTGTCATAAAAAATCGTTGCACTTCTCGCTATTATCGTTATGAGATGTTTCGGATCCCGGTGGTCTTCTATATAAACCCCGTATGCCGTAAATTCACCGGGATTAACGTCCTGAAAATAAAACACCAGGCCGGGTATTATATCTACAAATATACCCTCCTGAAGGATGGCCGTAATACCGGCTCTTCCCATATTGTTCAGCTTCTTTCTGAAGGCGGCATTGGAGTGAGGAAGAAGCACAACAGACAAAAAGGTTACGAGGAGGGTGTTGATCATGGCAAAGACAAGGATGGGACGCCAGAGGCGCCTGATGCTCACCCCAACTGCCCTTATTGCAGTGAGCTCTTTGTCTCCGTTCATGCGATGAAAAGCCAGGGCTACGGCGACCATCGTCACAAAAGGCATTGCGTAAAGGCTCAATTTAGGAGTGGCGAGAACCATCAAAATGATGATATCGTAGATCGAAACGGATGAGCGAAGAAGGTAGCTGGTGAGTTGAACCATGCGGCCGGTAAGCAGCAAAAAGAAGGTGCCGATTAGAGCGAAAGCATAAGGCAGAGCAATTTCTTTTAAAATGTACTTTTCCAGTATTTTCATGGTCGGACGGTATAGTAGCAACGAGCAGGCATGAGAAGCAACGGGAAAGTTCTGAAAGACGGGGTCGGAGCGGAGATTTTTTTGAGAGATTTTCTGGAAGAACGGGAAGAGCTCTTCCTGCATCCCAGGGCACAGAAAGCTCGTTACACTCTTGGTCGCCTCCATGCCGAGGAAGAATGCCCTCTTCGCACCTGCTATCAGCGAGATCGAGACAGGATTGTCCACAGCAAAGCCTTCAGGCGTCTCAAGCACAAAACCCAGGTTTTCATATCGCCCACCGGAGATCATTACCGCACCCGACTTACCCACACACTGGAAGTTTCTCAAATAGCAAGAACAATAGGTCGAGCCCTTAGGCTTAACGAGGATCTCATAGAGGCAATATCTCTGGGGCATGACCTGGGCCATACCCCTTTCGGTCACGGAGGCGAACGGGTGCTTAACGAGCTTATGCCGGGTGGGTTCAAACACTGGGAGCAGAGCTTAAGGGTGGTCGATGTCCTTGAAAAAGGCGGAAGGGGGTTGAATCTGACCCATGAGGTCAGAGACGGAATCCTTCATCATTCCAAGGGAAGATGGGGTACGATTGTCTCAGGACGCTCCAGAAGTCCTAAGACTCTTGAAGGGCAGGTCGTCCGGGTTGCCGATATAATCGCTTATCTGAGTCACGATCTGGACGACGCGATGAGAGCCGGAATGATCAACGAAAATGACGTTCCAGAGCAGATAAGAAAAAAACTGGGTAACAGACACAGCGAACGCATTCACAGCCTCGTAGCCGACGTAATCAGGGCAAGTATGGAATGCGGACTGGAATCAATAATGCTTGGTGATGAAATGCTCCACTGCGTTAACGAGCTCAGGGAATTTCTTTTTGAGCGGGTCTATGAGTCCCCCTTTCTACGTTCAGAAATCGACAAGGCGAGAAAGGTCATTGAAGACCTTCTTAACCTGTTGATGAAAGACGACGATCTTTTCGTCATGGAAATAGGCCCCATCAAACCTGAGGTACCCCGGGAGCGACAGGTCTGTGACTATATCGCGGGCATGACGGATCGCTATGCCCTGGAACTTTATAAAAAACTCTTCCTTCCCAAGCCCTGGATGAAATTGTGAGAGAAAAACCCGCTGTTAAACGGGGCGCTCCGGAGATAGGCACCGGTGTATGATTAGCTCCTCCAATTTGAAACATTTTTTCTGTAAGGGCAGGCATCAAGTTGAGTTGTTTTTGCGGCTTATAGGAGCGGTTGACTGAAATGGGGAACGACAATAGAAGACTGGCGAAGTAAGCGGTCTTACTGTGGAAAAAATTCAGCAGACGGGGAGTGGTCACCAATGCAGGATGTCGAAAAAAAAGTCGGTGAAGCCGTTGAATTCGTAAAATCAAAAGCCCCTTTTCTCCCGGATCGGGCAATAATACTGGGAACGGGGCTGGGATCCGTGGCATCGGATCTGAAAAACGCTTTTTCCATACCCTATGAAGAAATTTCTCACTTTCCCAGATCCACCGTTGAAAGTCATGAGGGAAAGCTGATCTTCGGTCTCTGGAACGATGTACCCGTGGTTGCCATGAAAGGGCGGTTTCACCTCTATGAGGGGTATTCTCCCCATGAAATAGCCTTTCCCGTAAGGGTTCTGAGGCTTATTGGAGTGAATATACTGCTGATCTCCAATGCCGCAGGCGGGCTGAATCCCCTCTTCGAGCCCGCCGATCTCATGCTTATCGTCGATCACATCAACTTCACGGGAAGAAATCCTCTGATGGGACCAAACGTGGATCGGTGGGGACCCAGATTTCCCGACATGACGGAGCCTTACAGTCGAAGGCTCCAAAAGATCGCCCTGGACATCGCAAGGGAGCGCAGGATAACTCTTCACAGAGGTGTCTATGCTGGGGTTTTGGGGCCCAGCATGGAAACGGCTGCAGAAACCAGGATGTTGCGTGCTTTTGGCGCCGATGCGGTGGGAATGTCAACCGTTATGGAAGTCATAACGGCGGTTCACATGGGTATGGAAGTGCTTGCCCTTTCGGTGATAACCAATGTTAACAGGCCCGACTGCTACGAACCGGCACCACTTGAACAGGTCATAGCCACTGCGGAAAAAGCGGCTCCCAGGTTAATGGAGCTTTTTTCAGAGCTGGTCAAAAAAGCCTGACGAAAAAGAAGGACCGGAAGAGTTTTTTCACTCTTCCGAGTCCTTATTTCTATTGAACATCTTTGAGCCAGTCGGTGCTCTTAAACCATTTATTGTAATAATATTCATACCGGCCGTCGTTCTTGATCTGGCGCAGGAAGTTGTTAAGCCAGTTCAGAAAGTCCGGATCACCCTTATTGATTGCCCAGGCTATGGGTTCGTAAGTAAAGGGTTGATCGAGGAAAACCAGCTTGTCCTTTCCGTGCTGGGCGTAGAAAACGGCACAGTAAGGAAGATCGTAAACAAAAGCATCCGCTTTTCCGTTCAAAACTTCCATAGCCGCTTCCGTTTCGGTCTCGAAAGACTTGTATGTAGCTTTCGGTATCAGCCTTTTAACAGCCTGTTCCCCTGTGGTTCCAAGTTTGGATGTTACGATAAAGGATGGATCGTTGAGATCCTTATAGGACTTTACCTTTCCTTCATGTTTTTTGTGCAGTAGTATCGTCTGTCCGACGATGATGTACGGATCGGCAAAGTTAACCTTGAGATTTCTTTCCTGGGTTATGGTCATACCGCTCATGATTATGTCAAACTTTCCGGTTATAAGGCTTGGAATAATTCCGTCCCATGCGGTGTTTACCGGGACGAACTTAACCCCCATGGCCTTTGCCATTTCCTTGGCAATATCTATGTCAAATCCTATGAAATTGCCCTGCTTGTCGGTCATCTCAAAGGGCATATACCCGGCTTCAAAGCCGACCCTCAGCTCACCTCTTTTCAGTATCTCTTCAAGAGTTGATTTTTTGGCGAGCTCAAAATCGGCGGCCTTAGCCGGTAGAGTTAAAAATAAGGCGAAGGCAAAACAAAGTAATCCCACAAAACATTTCTTCATGCTTAAACCTCCCCATGGACCTTTGTTGTTAATAGGACTTACCTTCGTCCAGTAATTCCTTTATAACCATTGTCACGTTACAGGATTCACACTTAGGGATTGCTTCCTTGGGAATATAAATAATCTTAGTGTTCTTGCACTTAGGACACTGAACCTCTACGGCCTCAAGCCGGTCTCTCACTTTCATTCTCCGTCCTCTAGCCGATGAAAAACAGAAAGCTCATGTTCCCCTATGCTATGAGTGTCTGAGTTTGTCAATTTTAAATCTCACAGCGGGCTGACTTTTTTCACAGGCTATCAGAGTTAAAATCATTTCTGCGGATGTTTTCATCGGCATCCTCTTCCTGGTCAGGACGTTACTATTTTCAGGAGCTTAAATGTTGAAGGTTTCACAATTTCTTCTTGAAGGTTACGGAATCCGGAGTTAATTTTTTTGAGGCTGTCTTTCACAAACTCACGGGGAGGGGGTGATAGGAAAAGGGTTGAAGGAGGTTTCCGCGGTGATGACGGCATTTACGTAACTTTCCGCAATTATAACTCCAAACGGGAGGATTGGAGTCATGGAAGCGGAAAAAAAGGGTATCCTTAACGAGGACTGGCTGGCTTTCTGGATCGGTATGTTTTTATTTGCTCTGGGTATGTTAAACTTCCTGGGGGTTGATGCATTAGGATGGGTTGTCAAAACCAGTGTATGGACCAGCCTTTCCAAAGCTCTTTCTCCTGTTTCAAAAGAGGTCAACATCTCAGGATTCTGGTCGCTTGTCTTCACATATCTCTTTATGCTCGGAATAACCACCATCGGAGTTAGCCTGCTCGGTGGAAATACCGGGCGTTTCATGGTGGGATTTACTCTGGTTTTCTGGATAAGCTTCGCATGCTGGTTGCTCGGGCACTGGGCTTACATTGCCGCAACAGATGCCAAGAAGGCCGGAATTCCCTGGTCGTTAAAGCTCACGGGTGAAGCCGGATACATAGTAGCCCTGATTGTGGGTCTCATTTTCGGCAACTTCTTCCCCCAGTTTGGGGAAAAATTTAAAGACGCAATCCGTCCGGAGTTCTACATTAAAACGGCAATCGTTATGCTCGGTGTATCTCTGGGGCTTAAAGCCGCAACTTCATTCGGGCTGGCAACGGCAATAATGTTCCGGGGTCTTTGTGCAATTGTTGAGGCTTATCTCATCTATTGGGCGCTTGTTTACTGGATTTCCCGTAAGTACTTCAAATTCAGTCCAGAGTGGGCTGCACCTCTTGCCTCCGGAATTTCCATATGCGGTGTGTCGGCCGCAATTGCTACCGGTGGTGCTATAAGGGCTCGCCCCGTGGTCCCCATAATGGTGTCTTCGCTGGTTGTTATCTTCGCCGTTGTTGAGCTCCTGATACTTCCTTTCTTTTCTCAGGCCTTTCTGTGGAAGGAACCCCTCGTTGCCGGTGCATGGATGGGTCTAGCCGTAAAAACCGACGGTGCTGCCGTAGCCTCCGGTGCGGTGGTGGATGCCCTGATAAGGGCAAAGGCCGAGACGGCAATGGGAATCAAGTATGCCGAGGGGTGGATGCTCCTCACGGCGACGACCATTAAGGTTTTCATTGATATTTTCATTCCCATCTGGGCTTTTATTCTGGCTTACATCTGGTGCGCCAAGATAGAGTGCAAACCGGGCGAAAGAGTCCAGGCACGAGAAATATGGGATCGATTCCCCAAATTCGTTATGGGCTATGCCCTGACCTTCCTGATTCTCTTGTTCCTGACTTATCCGTCAGCACGAGCCCTTGGACCGGTTAACGAAAAGGTTCAAATCCTGAAATCGGAGATTTCTCATCTTGAGGCGACCCTTGCCAGGACAACCGATACCGCAAAGCAGGCAGAGATCAGCGCTCAAATCACCGCAAAGAAAGAAGAGATCGAACGCCTCAAAGAGTCGGTGAAAAAGGAGCAGTCGATAGTCAACAAAGCCAAAAAGGCCGGGGCTGTTACAACTGGCTCGCTTCGTAAGTATTTCTTCCTCCTGACCTTCTTCTCCATAGGCGTCGTTTCCAATTTCCGCAAGCTCTGGGAGGAAGGAATAGGCAGATTGGCAGCCGTTTATCTGATCTGCCTCTTCGGTTTTATCCTGTGGATTGGTCTATTTATCTCCTGGGTGTTCTTCCACGGCGTTAAGCCGCCCGTAATTGCGGGCTGATGTGGCCCGGTTATGAAATAGTCCGGGGAAGCCCTCATGCTTCCCCTTACGGCAAATAAGGAGGGAGTGGACATGGCGGAAGAACCAAAACTGGCCGAAGAACTTAAGAAAATGGAATATGTCGAATTGATGCCCGTTGAGAAAAAGCTTATCGGTTACAGTCTGGGGCTGGGTATAATATTGTTGGGTATTTTAATCTGGGTCAGCTACACCTTCTTCCCGGCAAGCCACGGATAGAAGGTATATCCGGAAAAGCAACTTAAAGCCGGAGCCCGAATGCACCGTGCATTCGGGCTTTTTTGTGCCCTTCCCTTTTGAACTTGCCAACTCTGAGGTGATGATTAGAATTAGTCGGCTTTTAATGATGGAGCTAATCTCAACACCTGCCCGATCGAGGAGCTAAATCATGGCATTTAGGTGGGAGCGTACACCGGCGGTTCTTATCCTGGAGGACGGAACCGTTTTTTCCGGCAGAGCCTTTACACAAACGGAAAACAACAAGGCTCTTGGTGAGGTCGTTTTCAATACCGGAATGACCGGCTACCAGGAGGTCCTCACAGATCCTTCTTACAAGGGTCAGATAGTAACAATGACTTACCCGCACATGGGAAATTACGGGATCAATTACGCCGATATGGAATCCAGAAACGTACAGGTGGAAGCCTTTATAGTCCGTGAATATCACGAAGTTCCCAGCAATTGGCGAAGTGAGAAGAGCCTTGCTGAATTCCTGGAGGAGTCCGGGAAAATAGGCATAGAAGGTGTTGATACCCGAGCCCTCACAAGGCATATTCGACTTGCCGGAGCAATGAAGGGGATCATAGCCGTGGGGGTTGACGCCTCAGATAAAAGGACCATGGCGGAATTGCTTGAAGAAGTGAGAAATTTTCCCGGGCTTGTTGGAATAGACATGGTGCGTCATGTAACCTGCAGAGAACCGTATCTCTGGCTGCACGGGAAACCTCAACCCAAAAAGGAGTGGGACCCTCAATTTTCCGGGTATCGCATAGCTGCGCTTGACTTTGGGGTCAAATATAACATTCTCAGAAACCTTGAGCGCAGAGGGTGCCAGATTCTTGTATTTCCGGCCAATACTCCGGCTGAAGTTATACTTTCTTATAATCCCGATGGAATCTTTCTTTCCAACGGTCCAGGGGACCCTGCGGCAGTAACCTATGCCGTTGAAACTGTGAAGAAACTCCTCGGCACCAGGCCCATGTTTGGAATATGTCTGGGGCATCAGTTGATAGGGCTTGCCCTAGGAGGTCGGACCTTCAAGCTGAAATTCGGTCACCGTGGGATTAATCAGCCTGTCAAAGACCTTTCCACGGGTAAGATCGAAATAACCAGCCAGAACCATGGCTTCTGTGTTGATCTCGACTCACTGGATACTTCCTCCGTACGATTGACTCACATTAACCTGAACGATGAGACCCTTGAAGGTCTCGAACACAGGGATATTCCGCTTTTCTGTGTCCAGTATCATCCCGAGGCAGCCCCGGGTCCTCACGATGCAACGTACCTTTTCGACCGGTTTATTGAAATGATAAGAAAACACAAAAACTTGTCGGGAATGTGAGGGGCGTAGCATGCCGAAGCGTACGGACATAAAGAAAATCCTTATTATCGGGTCAGGCCCGATTATAATCGGTCAGGCCTGCGAGTTCGACTACTCAGGTACCCAGGCCTGCAAGGCACTGAAAGAGGAAGGTTACGAAATAGTTCTCGTGAACAGCAACCCCGCCACAATAATGACGGACCCGGGCATGGCCGACAGAACTTACATTGAGCCCATAACCGTGGAGGCCGTTGCCAAGATAATAGAGCGTGAGCGCCCTGACGCTCTGCTGCCGACCCTGGGGGGGCAGACGGGCCTGAACACGGCCATTGCTCTGGCCCGAGAGGGTGTTCTCGACAGGTTCGGCGTAGAAATGATCGGAGCCAGGCCGGAAGTCATAGAGAAAGCCGAAGACCGTGATAAGTTCCGTGAAGCAATGAAGAGGATAGGTCTTCGGGTTCCCAAAAGTGGTATAGCCAGGTCCAAGGAAGAAGCAGAAAAGATAGCCGAAGAAATAGGTTTTCCCATTATAATCCGCCCTTCCTTTACGCTAGGAGGAACCGGAGGTGGGGTGGCCTACAACCGGGAAGAACTCGCTGAAATAGTCCAGCGGGGGCTGGATGCCAGCATGATCCATACCGTCATGCTGGAGGAATCGGTGCTGGGCTGGAAGGAATTTGAGCTGGAAGTAATGCGGGATAACAAAGACAACGTCGTTATTATATGCTCCATCGAAAATTTTGATCCCATGGGAGTCCACACCGGCGATTCCATAACGGTAGCCCCTGCTCAGACCCTGACCAATTGCGAATATCAGAAAATGAGAGATGCGGCTATTGCCATAATGAGGGAAATCGGCGTGGAAACGGGCGGATCAAACGTTCAGTTTGCCGTTAACCCTGAAAACGGCGAGATGGTGGTTATTGAGATGAACCCGAGGGTTTCCAGGTCGTCCGCCCTGGCGTCAAAGGCGACGGGCTTCCCCATCGCAAAAATGGCCGCTAAGCTGGCCGTAGGGTATTCTCTGGACGAGCTTCCTAACGACATTACCCGGGAAACCAAGGCGTCTTTCGAGCCCACGATCGATTATGTGGTTGTTAAGATCCCGAGATTTACTTTCGAAAAGTTTCCCAGAACCCCCGACCTTCTTACCACTTCGATGAAATCCGTGGGCGAGACGATGGCTATAGGGAGAACCTTCAAAGAAGCTCTCCAGAAAGCAATACGTTCCCTTGAAATAGGACGTTACGGATTTACCGATCCACCCGCCGATAGCGGCCCCGAATATCTCGAAACACTTCTCGACAGGATAAGCTACCCCAACTCCAAACGGCTCTTTCAGATTGCCGAGGCTCTTAAACTCGGCGCCTCGATTGATGAGATTTACGAGCGGACCAAGATAGACCCCTGGTTTTTACAGCAGATCAAGGAGATTGTGGAATGTGAAGAGTTTATAAAGGCCAGATGCAGGGGCATTTCAGGATTTCTCGATTCAAAAGAGGGCATGAAGTCCGTTAAAGCCATGGGCTTTTCCGACGTTCGACTCGGTGAACTGACGGGAACCGATGAGCTGAAGGTTTTTGAAAAGCGGATGAAACTCGGCGTAAGACCCGTTTACAAGCTGGTCGATACGTGTGCAGCCGAGTTTGAGGCCTATACACCTTATTATTACTCGACCTACGAGGACGAAGACGAGTCCAGGCCGTCATCAAGAAAGAAGGTGGTCATACTGGGAGGAGGGCCAAATCGAATTGGTCAGGGAATTGAATTCGACTACTGTTGCGTCCATGCGTCCTTTGCACTGAGAGAACTGGGCATAGAGTCTATAATGGTTAATTCAAATCCCGAAACGGTGTCCACGGACTACGACACATCGGACAAGCTATACTTTGAACCTCTTACGAGGGAAGATGTTCTGGAAATCATCGAAACGGAAAAGCCCATCGGGGTAATCGTCCAGTTCGGCGGTCAAACACCGCTTAATCTGGCCGTACCGCTTGAAAAAGCCGGAGTCCGAATACTCGGAACGTCACCTGATGCGATCGACAGAGCCGAGGATCGTAAAAGGTTTCAGGCACTCCTGAAAAAACTGGGGTTAAGGCAACCGGAAAACGCTACTGCCACAAGCGTTGACGAAGCCATTTTCCATGCACGCCGTATAGGTTACCCTGTCGTCGTTCGGCCCTCATACGTTCTGGGTGGCCGTGCCATGGAGATCGTTTACGACGAAGAAACTCTCCGTGAGTTCATGAAGACCGCCGTGGAGGTCAGCCCCGGGCATCCAATCCTGATAGACCGATTTCTGGAGGACGCCATAGAGGTTGACGTTGACGCGATAAGCGATGGAAAGCTTTGCGTTGTTGGTGGAATAATGGAACATATCGAAGCCGCCGGTGTCCATTCGGGAGACAGTGCTTGTGTGCTTCCGCCTATAAGCATTCCGCAGGAGCTTCAGAATGAATTGATAAGACAGACGAAGTTGATAGCCCGTGAACTGGGAGTTGTCGGCCTCATGAATATTCAATTTGCCATTCAGAGGGGAACGGTTTACATTCTGGAGGTCAATCCCAGGGCTTCTCGAACTGTTCCCTTTGTGAGCAAGGCTACCGGAGTACCTCTTGCAAAGCTGGCAACGAAGGTAATGATGGGTAAAACCCTCGAAGAGCTTGGGTTCACAAAGGAAGTCGTACCGGCCCACATTTCGGTGAAGGAATCGGTCTTCCCCTTTAACCGCTTTCCGGGTGTTGACATTCTTCTGGGACCCGAGATGAAATCTACAGGGGAAGTTATGGGAATTGACATGGAGTTCGGTATTGCCTTTGCCAAGGCTCAGGCCGCAACGGGTTATCGACTGCCCACATCGGGCACGGTCTTCGTGAGCGTTCATGATCGAGACAAACCGAAGGTCGTCCCGGTGGCAAAACGCTTCGAAGAAATGGGATTCCGGATCATAGCAACCACGGGGACCTGTCGTTATCTGAAAGATCACGGCGTAAAGGCCGAGAGGGTTTTTAAGATCAGCGAGGGTCGCCCTCACGTTATCGACTACATCAAAAACGGTGAAGTCCATCTTGTTATAAACACAAGCCTCGGGCGCAAAACTCAATCAGACGCCTTCCACATCCGAAGAGCTACGCTGCTTTACAACATCGCTTATACCACGACCATAGCAGGGGCTGCAGCACTGGCCGAGGCGGTTTCAGCCCTGAGGAAAGGAGACTGGACGGTAAGGTCGCTTCAGGAATATCATAGTGAGGTTCTGTCCATGAAGATGGCGGCCGAAGCCTGAGTCAAAAATAAGAGGTGAGCAGTTGCCCATGAGGTGTCCGCCCCTTGAGGTTTTTACTCCATCAAGACGGGAAGAATGTGGAATATTCGGAATATACGGCCATGAAGATGCATCGAAATTGATCTACTTCGGATTGTATGCCTTGCAACATCGAGGCCAGGAAAGTGCAGGTATTGCCGTATCTGACGGAAATCGCCTGAGAGACTACAAGAACATGGGCCTCGTCTCAGAAGTCTTCCGTGAAGAGATCCTTCAATCTCTTCGGGGCTATCTGGGCATCGGTCATGTTAGATATTCGACCACAGGCTCTTCACTTCTTTCAAACGCCCAGCCTTTTGTGGTGTTTCATGGTCGTGAATATTATGCCATAGCCCACAATGGAAATCTGGTGAACGCTGTTGAACTCAGGCGAGACCTTGAATCTCAGGGGGCAATCTTCCGGACCACCATGGACACAGAAGTGATAATGCATCTCGTGGCCAGGAACTTGAAGTATGGACTCGAAGAGGCCCTGATCAGGGCGTTGCAGGAGGTCAGGGGGGCCTATTCGCTGGTCATCTGTACCAGGGACAAATTGATTGCCGTAAGAGATCCCATGGGATTTCGGCCTTTGTGTCTTGGAAAACTCCATGACGCTTATGTGGTGGCTTCGGAAACCTGTGCCTTCGACCTGATAGAAGCTCACTACCTGAGGGACATCGAACCGGGCGAGATTTTAATAATCGACCACAACGGAATGAAGTCTGTTTTCCCTTTTCCGACAACCGATTCGCGCTACTGCATATTTGAATTCATCTATTTTGCCCGTCCCGACAGTCGTATATTCGGCCAAAATGTGTATCTGGTTCGAAAGCGTCTCGGCCAGCTCCTTGCAAAAGAATACGACATCGACGCAGACATGGTTATGCCCTTTCCCGACTCGGGCAACTATGCCGCCCTCGGTTATGCGGAAGCTTCAAATCTACCTTTCGAAATGGGTATCATAAGAAACCACTATGTAGGCAGAACCTTCATTCAACCCAGTCAGAATATGAGAACCTTCGCCGTAAGGGTTAAGCTCAATCCCGTAAAGGAGCTAATCCGCGGTAAACGTATAGTTCTCATAGAGGATTCAATAATTAGGGGAACAACCACGAGAACGAGGATCCACACCCTGCGGCAGGCCGGTGCCAAGGAACTCCACATGCTTGTGAGCTGTCCTCCTCACAGACATCCCTGTCCTTACGGGATTGATTTTTCCACGAGAGGAGAACTTATAGCGGCGTCCCACTCGGTTGAGGAAATAAGAGACTTCATAGGGCTGGATTCTCTGGGTTATCTGAGTCTGGAAGGGCTTCTGGAAGCAACGGGAGCGCGTTGCCGTAATCATCCTTACTGCGTCGCCTGTTTTACCGGGGACTACCCTATTCCGTGTGAGGCAGAACTCCAAAAAGACTGCTTCGAAAAATAAGAGGTTTTTTATGGGTAATTGCCTGCTATGGACAAAGCCGGTGACGACGAAAGAATCCGGCGAAGATCTTAAAAGCTCGGATTTGCTGGAACTTGCCAGAGAAGTGTTGAGCATTGAAGCCGAAGGGATTCTGACCGTCAGGAAGCGTCTCGGCAAGAGCTTCGAAGAAGCAATTGCTCTTCTTCTTAATTGCAAAGGTCGGGTAATAACCTGTGGTATAGGTAAGTCGGGAATTATAGCTCGGAAGATCGCCGCCACACTAAGCAGTATGGGAACCCCTTCATTTTTCCTGCATCCGGCGGAAGCCCTGCACGGAGATCTGGGAATGGTAAGACCTGAAGATGTCATTATCGCCCTTTCCAACAGCGGTGAGACCGGTGAGTTAAACCAGATGATTCGTGCAGTTAAACCGCTGGATGTAAAGATCATTGCCATAACAGGTGACCCCTTATCGACTCTTGCGAAGTTGAGTGACATCGTAATCGATGTAGCGGTTCCGAGAGAAGCCTGTTCTTTCGGACTCGCCCCAACAACGAGCACCACGGCGGCACTGGCCATGGGGGATGCCCTTGCCGTTGTTCTGGCCCGGGAGAAAAATTTCGGGCCTGAAGAATTTCGAACCATTCATCCCGGAGGGCATCTGGGCCAGAGGCTTAAAATTCCCGTTCGTGACCTAATGAAAACAGGAGGTGATATACCCCTTGTCCTGCCCGGCACTTCTATGGATAAAGCCATAGAGGAAATGAACGTGAAGGGTCTGGGAGCAACGCTGGTGGTGAACTGTGAGAATAAACTTCTGGGGATTTTTACCGACGGTGATTTGAGACGGGCAATCACCAAGTGGGGTTACAAGCTCTACGAACTGGTAATCGACGAAGTCATGACGAAAGAGCCGAAAACCATCTCTCCGGATTCTGCCGTAGCCGATGCGCTACAGATTATGGAGCGCCATTTGATAACGGTTCTTCCCGTTGTTATTCCGGGAGATCAGGTGGTGGGAATACTGCATCTTCACGATCTGCTGGGAAAAGGTAAGGTACAGTTTCGCCTGACCGACTGAGCGGTATCCCCGTTTTCCGATAAAAGGACACCATGTACACTCAGATTATTTACTTCCTCATCGTAATTTTCATTTTCACCACAACACCCACCGATCTTCCCACCTTTTTCGGGAAGTACAGGCTTTTTGCCGCCCTTTTGCTTCAGTATTTGATATTTCACATTATATGTCGCTTCGGTTACAAAAGAGCACTGCGTAAACTCGGCACGAACAAATTACCTCCCGCCGTAATTATCCATCTGACGGAAGGATTTTTGAACATAGTGGCCCTCGTTTTTCTGGTGGTGTTGACTTACGGTCTTCACATCCAGTGTCTGTTTCCTGAAAACACACCCTTTTATTCTTCCGTTACACTTAGAGCGCTGACGGGACTAGCGCTCTACTTTGTTTATCTCATCATCATCTGGCTGGACGGTCATGCCTTGAGGGTAAAGTGCGGCAACGCCGATCTCGCGTCCTGGGGCTATGTTCGTGAGCAGATAATCCTGTACGCCGGTCTTCTAACACCCTGGCTGATTCTGTCTTTAGCCTCCGAGCTGTTAGAAGAAACGCTGTTTTCCGGTTTTTCCGATTACTCCTGGTATGAAATCATCCCCATAGCTCTTACTCTATCCGTCTTTGCCTTATTCGGGCCTCCTCTTGTGGTGAGAGTATGGAGGTGCAAGGCCATTCCATTCGACGAAAAACGGTTGATTCTGGAGCGCTTCTGCCGGGACAAAGGTTTTGTAGTAAAGGATTTCCTGTTCTGGCCGTTAATGGGCGGCAGGGCTCTTACGGCTGCCGTTGTGGGTTTTTTGCCACGATGGCGCTATATTCTGATTACCCCTGCTCTCTATCGGTTGCTTGGAAATGAAGAATTAAAAGCGGTAATAGCTCACGAGATGGGCCACATAAAGCTCCGACATATGCCTTTCTTTCTTCTCTTCTTCCTCAGCTTCGGGGTAATAATGTACGGGCTTGGTGACCTGGTATTTACATTTTTGAGCCGTTCGGTTTTCTTCGTAAAGCTCGCCTTTTCCCAACGCCCGATAAAACAGCTTCTTTTCGTCCTGCTTTGCTCTATGCCCGCGTTGATGATCCTCATAGCGTACTTCCGATATATTTTCGGATATTTTCTCAGAAATAGCGAGCGTCAGGCGGATGCTTATGCACTTGTGGCGACTGGTGATCCATGGCCACTGATAAGGTCCTTTCAAAAGATCGCCGTTGCGAGCGGTAACACAGAAGACCTCCCGAGCTGGCATCACTACAGTATAAGGGAACGGATTGAATTTCTTACTGCGGCCGCATCTAATCCCGAGGTTATTGAAGGTCACGACAGAAGGATGAACCGATCGATAAAGACTTTTTTCGTCATCCTGGGTTTATTCATGCTCACAACCTGGGTTTTGCAACATACCGACTGGTATCGAAGTCGCGACATAGACATGATAATAACGGTTCTGGAGGGTGAAGTGGAAAGCCCCGTAGAGCGGGCGGACATATATGCCGCCTACGGAGCATACCTTCTGGAGAAGAAGAGATACAGCGAGGCCGAACGAACACTCAAAAGAGGCGTTGAGATCTATCCCAACCATCCCGACCTCTGTAATAACCTTGCATGGCTGTATGCCACTGCACCTCCTCCGTATCGAGACACCGGAAAGGCCGTGGAATATGCAATAAGGGCGATTGAACTGGATTCTTCAAAGCCCCATATCTGGGACACACTTGCCGAAGCCTACTTTGCTTCCGGCGATTATAGAAAGGCTTTAGAAGCTATTGAACAGGCCATAAAGCTTGACCCTTCCAGCCGTTACTACCAATCCCAGCGCCTCAAGATTTTAAACAGACTGAAACATCAGGAAAGTCAATAAAACTCAAAGGCCAAATTGTGACTATTTTCCCTTGCGAAATTCCTGGTATTGTAGATAAGCTATGTCGTCTCCGGCACAGCAGATTGCGATCATCCATTTCAATACGTGAAAGGAGAGGAAAGAAGAACAATGCCTGCTCTTGTAATCGTGGGAACCCAGTGGGGTGATGAAGGAAAAGGAAAGATAGTGGACGTAATAGCCGATAGGGTAGATGCCGTCGTGCGATTCCAGGGCGGAAACAATGCAGGGCACACTCTTGTTGTAAACGGCAAAAAAAGGATTTTTCACCTGATCCCTTCGGGTATTTTACATTCTCACATACTCTGTATGATCGGAAACGGGGTGGTGGTTGATCCCGGAGTGCTTCTGGAAGAAATCGAACGCCTGGAAGGTGAGGGAATTCCCGTAACACCCGATCGGCTCAAAATAAGCGCACATGCTCATGTCATAATGCCTTACCATAAAGCGCTGGACAATGCCCGTGAAATGCGTAAGGGGAAGTCCAGAATCGGCACAACCGGCAGGGGCATTGGGCCGTGTTACGAAGACAAAGCCGCCCGGGCGGGTATCAGAATACACGATTTGATAAACGAAAAGGTTTTTCTGGAAAAATTGAAGAATAACCTGGAGGAGAAAAACTTCCTGCTGCGCAATTTCTACGGAGTAGAACCGGTATCGGAAGAAGATACCGCAAGCAGATACCTTGAGTACGGATCTCGGCTGAAACCTTACATAGACGACGTTTCTCTGTATGTAAACCGATACCTCGCTCAGGGGAAAAACGTACTATTCGAAGGTGCCCAGGGAACCTTTCTCGATGTCGATCACGGCACTTACCCCTTCGTGACCTCCTCTAACACCCTTGCGGGTAATGTATGCTGTGGTGTCGGCCTGGGACCTTCAAGCCTTGACTATATCGTCGGTGTCGTTAAGGCTTACACAACCAGAGTTGGTTCCGGTCCCTTTCCAACAGAGCTCTCCGGTGACCTGGGGGACCAGATCAGAGAGCGTGGAGGCGAATACGGTTCAACTACCGGCCGTCCCCGTCGATGTGGATGGCTTGATCTTGTGATGCTCAGGAAGGCGGCCAGACTTAACGGCTTTCAAGCAGTGGTGCTGACCAAACTTGACGTACTGACCGGGTTGCCCGAAGTAAAGATTGCAACAAAGTACAGAGTCGACGGCGAAATTCTGGACGAGGCACCCTGTGACCTTGAGACCTTTTCCAGGTGTGAGCCCCTTTATGAGGTCCTTCCGGGCTGGAACGAAGACATTTCCAGGGTCAGTTCTTACCAGGACCTGCCGGGCAACACCAGGCGGTACGTTGAACGACTGGAAGAGCTTATAGGGGTACCGGTCTGGATGATTTCGGTTGGCTCATCCAGGCATGAAACGATAGTCAAGAGACCTTTCTTTGAGCAGGCGCCATGAGAGCCCCTGAAGCCTCACATAGTGCTAAGGACAGGTTATCTTCCGTCGGGTTTGGCGCTTCTACGAGATCGACAGGTAAGGGGGTGTGGGAGTGGCCTTGAACCCGGGCTGGCAGAAATACTATTCGGAAAAGAGGGTAACTGCAGAGGAAGCTATTCTCCGCAGTCTGGGTGATGGGTACAGAGTCTACATAAGTCCCGGTTGTGCAGAACCTCAACATCTTGTCAGGGCTCTCTTCTCACTCATAGGACGCTACCGGGATGTGGAAATCATTCAGAACCTTTCTCTGGGTTCCGTCCCGGAAGACTGGTTTCCCTACCTGGGGCACTGCCGCCTCAAAACATTCTTTGTGGGGCCGCGTACACGCCGGGCCGTCAACGTGGGACAGGCCGACTACATTCCGGCTCATTTCTCGACAATACCCAACTTTTTTAAACCCGGGGGTCCCTTTCCTCTCGATTTATGCCTTATTCAGGTAAGCCCTCCGGATTCCCACGGATTTTGCTCCCTCGGAATATCGGTCGAAATAACCAAAACGGCCGTACAGCACTCCAGAATTGTTATAGCTCAGGTAAATGAAAAGATGCCGAGAACCCTGGGGGATACCTTTATCCACGTTACGGAAATTGATTGGTTTGTAGAGCACACGGAGGACCTTATCGAAGTAAAGGAGTTCCCCGTGGGCCCCATACTTGAACGGATAGGTAAGTACACTGCCAGGCTCGTCGAAGACGGGGCAACGATTCAGACGGGAATAGGTCGGATAACCAATTCCATTCTAAGATACCTGGTCGATAAAAAGGACTTAGGGCTTCATGCGGAAATGATGACCGATGCTCATAGAGCCCTTATCATGCAAGATGTGATTACCGGGCGAAGAAAGACCATCCATAAAGGAAAGGCCGTCGTAAGTTTCTGTATAGGAACGAAAGAACTTTATGAATTCGTTCACAACAACCCGATAGTTGAGTTTCACAGCACCGAATATGTGAATAACATCAGGGTAATAGACCAGCACGAACAGATGGTGGCCATTAACGCCGCACTGGAAGTGGACATAACCGGTCAGGTTTGTGCCGATTCAATCGGGCACAAGATCTACAGCGGTATAGGCGGGTACGTGGATTTCATGGTAGGGGCTTCTCGGGCAAAAAACGGCAAAACCATCATTCTGGTGCCCTCTACAAGCCCGGATGGGAAAAAATCCCGAATTGTTACGCATCTTACGGAAGGCGCCGGAGTGGTAACTCCGAGAAGTACGGTACAGTTTGTGGTGAGTGAATTTGGTGTGGCCAGCCTTTTCGGGAGGGCAATAAGAGAACGGGCTATTGCACTCATAAACATCGCTCATCCCAAGTTCAGAGAACGTCTGCTCGACGAAGCTAAAAGGGTAAGATATGTGTACCAGGATCAGATACTGCCCCCGGTATATGAACCGCTTTATCCGGGCCAGTGGGAGACCTATCAGATTTTCCCCGGAAACCTTACGGTCTTTTTCAGGCCGATAAAACCCACCGACGAAAGGGCTTTGCAGGAATTTTTCTATTCTCTGCCAGACCAGGACATTTACTACCGTTTTCTGTCGGCCATGAAGGTATTCCCTCACAGAAACATTCAGGCCATGTGCAACATAGATTATGAGCACGAAATGGCAATAGTGGGGGTGTTGGGCGATGTGGGAAATGAGACTATAATAGCCCTCGGAAGATACATCCTGGATCAGAAGACCAACATGGCCGAAGTGGACTTTGCCGTACGAGCAGAATACCAGCGAAGAGGCATAGGAACATTTCTCTTGCATTATTTGTGCGAAATTGCAAAAAGTAAAAAAATTGACGGTTTTTGCGCTTACGTGCTGGCATCCAATAGGCGGATGTTAAATGTTTTTCACAAGGTAGGTTATGTTATCCACAGCCATCTTGAAGAAGGAATCTATGAAATCTGGTTTAGATTTGACGAACCGGCTCAAGTATGCGTCATGGATTGAAGGAGATCGCTCCGATTTGATAGACCCCAGAATGCTGGCTTTTGACATCGACGGGGTCGTAGCGGACACCATGGCTATTTTTGTCGAATTGGTAAGAGAGCGTTTGGGACTACGGGGGTTTTCCAAGGAACACCTCTCGCAGTACAATCTCCATGAATGCGTGCCTGCTCCTGCAGAGGCAATTGACGAAATCCTTTGTCTGACCTTGAGCGATGAGTACACGGCCAGAATTCCTCCCTGTCCGGGGGCTCAAGAGGTCCTGGGAAAACTTGGGCGTTTCGTCCCATTAAGATTTGTAACGGCCAGGATATGGCCGGATTCAATTATGGAGTGGCTTAGAAGACTTCTCTCCGATGTGGACCCTGAAAACATACAGGTCACTGCAACGGGAGACCCGGCCGTAAAGGCCGAGGTCCTGAGGAAAATGGGAATTAAGGCCTTTGTGGAGGATAGACCCGATACATGCTGTTCCCTCAAAGAACAGGGCTTCCATGTGATCATTTTCGATCAGCCCTGGAACCGGCATACCAGGGGTTTCCCTAGAATCAGGGACCTTCGTCAGCTGGAATGCCGTATTGACTGGAGTGTTCTGGAAAAAGCTTAAAAGGAGCCAGCAGGTGAACACGGATCGAGGTTCCACACCGGTTCAAATAAGAGCACAGAGGGACGGCCGTTTTGTTTTCATACTCGACCCTTCCATGCCTTTTCAGATGATTCTCCGGCACCTGGAAAAGAAACACAGGAGTTCCAATAACTTTTTCAAGTCGGCCAGTGTGGTCCTGGATCTGGGGCTCAGGCCCTTCAGGGTGGATGAAGTCAAGGCCATCAGAGACATGCTGCGCAAAGATTGGAATGCCCAGATAGTTGAGTTGCGGCTGGGACACAACCTGGAATCCTTCTTTGACTGGGTGTCTCAGCAACTGGATATTCCCATCAAGCAGATTCCCGTTGAAGAGCAAGGGCTTGAACCGGTTATAATAAGGCATACCTGCAGATCGGGAATGAGAATTGAGGCACCCGTTGACTGTATCATACTGGGCGATGTCAATCCCGGAGCCGAAGTTATCGCAGGCCGTGATATAATCATTTTCGGAGTTCTTCGGGGAATGGCCCATGCCGGCGCTATGGGAAACCGAAATGCCAAAATATGGGCGCTATCGATTGAACCCAATCAAATTCGAATAGCCGACCTCGTGGCCGTGCCCCCTCATGGAGACCGCCACGCACCGAAGCGGTATGAGGTGGCGGAAATTAGGGATGATAGAATAGAGGTGATAACGTACTGAGCGAGGTGAATATGGCCGGTATAACCTTAGTAGTTACTTCTGGCAAAGGCGGAGTGGGCAAAACCACTACCGTTGCCAATCTCGGGACGGCTCTGGCCCTGAGGGGCAGATCCGTTGTGATGATCGATGCCGACATAGGCCTGAGGAACCTCGATGTGGTCATGGGGCTGGAAAATCGCATAGTTTATAATCTCGTGGACGTCATCGAGGGACGGTGCAGGCTGGAACAGGCCATGATAAGAGACAGGAAGGTAACTTCCCTGTTCCTGATCCCCGCCGCACAGACAAGAGAAAAGGATGCCGTACACCCGGAACAGATGAAAGAACTCTGCGCAAAACTGGAGCAGGAGTTTGACTATATCCTGGTGGATTGTCCCGCAGGTATAGAAAGGGGCTTCAGAAACGCAATCGCCGGGGCTCAAAAGGCGCTGGTTGTGACGACTCCGGAAGTTTCGGCAATTCGTGATGCAGATCGTGTAATAGGCCTGCTTGAGGCGGAAATGATGAAGGACATTCATCTGATAATAAACAGGCTCAATCACAAAATGGTCAGGCGAGGAGACATGATGTCCACAGAGGACATCTGCTCCCTACTGGCTGTGCCTCTTATAGGAGTGGTGCCTGAAAGCGAGGAAGTCGTAATATCCACCAACAGAGGTGTCCCTCTGGTTCACAATAACCGAAGTCAAATAGCCGAAGCATTCCGGCGAATCGCTGCGAGAATCGAAGGAGAAGAGGTACCGGTTCCTCTCGACAACGATCAGGGCGAAGGATTGTTGAGCAAGTTCAAAAGGCTGTTGTGGAGTTCCTGAGGAGGAGGGGAATATGTTTGACACTATTCGACGCTTTTTTGGAGAAAAAAAGAGCGGTGAGGTGGCCAAGAAAAGAATGCAGATAGTGCTACTCCACGACCGCCTTAGCATCGCACCGGAAGTGCTCGACGAGATAAAAAACGAAATTCTAAAGGTACTCAGCCGCTACATGGAAATAGACGACCGAACCATAAAGGTAAGCATAGAACAATGCGAACACTACGCCGCTCTCGTGTCTAACGTACATGTAAAAAGGGTTTACCGGCACGCACAGCAATCAACAACAGGATCGGCATAAAAAAGGGGGTAACTGAAGCGAAATGGCCGTTTCGGTATTCATAGCTGCAACTCTAAGACGCTACTATCCGGACTATGATCCGCTTAAGGGAATATCGATAGAAGTCCCCGAAGGGGCAAGTGTGGAGGAACTTCTGAAGTTACTTGGGATTCCGTCATCGGAAGTAAAAATTATCATGGTCGACGGAACCCATGCCCGCACGGACACCCGATTGAAAGGAAACGAACGGGTTGCCCTTTTTCCTGCAGTTGGAGGCGGTTAGGGAATTGAGCTCAGCCACCTATCTACGGCCCTCTGAAGGATCTCGTAATATTTCTGGTTTCCTCCAAGACCGGTGCGCCCAAAAAAGTAGTTTATTTCCAGAAAGAGTGGATTCCTTCGCTCCAAGTCCTTTTGGGAAAAGATTATATCGAATCCGGCAAGGTTAATTCCCGTTCTTCTGACCAGATAGCTCACCAGGTTGTATGCGCTGATTACCTCACGGCGATCGGCCGGGTATTCTATCCTGCTACCACAGGCCAGGTTGTACCGGAATTCGGTCTCCGATCTCCCCACCCGCCAGTAACAAAAAAATTCATGTCCGACGACAACCACTCTTAGATCCCGACCTTCGGCTTCAACATAGTCCTGAACCAAAAAACCGGGCCAGCCCGCCCTTTCCATACGGTAAAGTTCTTCCAGAATCTTATCTGCATCATCAGGTGATTTGAGGAGATACACATTGCTACCCTCCCCTCCCCAGGACGACTTGACGACGACCGGGTATTCAAGACCCCTCCAGAACCATTTCGGGCACAGCGAAAGTGAACCGAAAATTCGGCTTTTCGGATGAGGCACTCCCAAAAGCCTGAAAAGACGTATCTGGCCCGTCTTGCCCGGATATAAGAACCTGGCGCGGTAATCCGGAAAAACGTTGGGGCAATACCTCAGGGCCGTAAAATACAATTCCGGTCGACAGCCCTGAGGTAATATCACAGCTTTTGCGCGTCTTAACCAGTAAATATCTTCTTCACCAATGGATCTGTCTGCAAGGATGAGATTCACATCTCCTTCGATGACCGGATGATAAGATACGACAACACTACGGCGTACAGTCATGGAGCACAGGAAATCAATCTCTGTCCTTGCCGGCAATAAACACCTGGGGATTTACATTTCCCGACTGCTCACCACCACATTCCGGAATATAACAGGTTACATCAACGAACTCACATTTCTCTTTACAAGACGGACATGAGTCAGGTGCGACGTCGGCATCAATCAGGTAATTGCACTTGGTACATTTCCATTTAGGCATACCTTTCTCCTTTCACTTCGAGACCAGTTCTTTCAATCTTGCTATGATATTACTAATCATTACCCACTAGGGCAAGTAACGGTAACAGGAGAAAACTAACTTAAAGACCGCAGCCGATCGATAATCCTTCGCTCTATTTCACGGTAGAGCTTCTCGTCGTAAAGCTTCTGGCCTTCCGAATCGGTGACGTAAAAGACATCTGCAACCTGAGCTCCGGGAGTACTTATCTTGGCAAGCTGGATGGATATTCCAAGTTTGTACAGTTCGTCGGTTATGGCATACAAAACGCCGGGTCGATCCCATGTGTAAACCTCGACAATGGTAAAGAAGTCAGAGGAACTTTCGTCAACCAAAACCCGATCAGGCCGTTTTGGGACAAACTCCGTCTTAATGAAACGAGAGGGCTTTCGAGACTCAATAAGGTGCTGAAGATAGGCTTCATCCAATATAGCCTTCTGGAGATCGTCTCTTATAGTAGAAAAAATACGCTCCGGATTAACGGGGTCGGCGACCCTGTTCACGGTGATTATGTCAACGGCAATACCGTTGCTTCTGGTATAGATATCGGCAGAGAGAACGTTGACACCGTGGGCCCATAGAACCCCGGCAATTATCGAAAAGAGTCCTCTGCGATCACCGGTTACCACGTTGATCTCCCATAAGGTGGAGTCAACAAGCGTGGATCTTCCATCGTCATCGGAAAATTCCTCTGCAGGCATGGGATGATTGGATGTACGGGCATCAAAGACCACTCCACGGGTTTTCAAAAATTCCCGTTCCATAAAATAGTGCCGCAATATTCTTTCGGGAGGCTGAGAAGCCAGATACCGGTACGACAGTTCATTAAGCCAGCGAGAGATCTCCTGCCTCTGATGTTCCTCACAAAGGGCAAGCACCGTATCTTTTTTCACCTTGATTCTTTCCGCAATGTCCTCCGTCCAGTCTTTCTGCGTTAGCAGGCGTTTTACCTTGCCGTAGAGATCGCTCAGGAGGGCCGCTTTCCAGGCATTCCATGCATGAGGGCCTGTAGCCCTTGAGTCTGCTATCGTAAGCAAATAGAGAAGGTCAAGGCGCCTTAGGCTCCCGATGGTGGCCGCACAATTTGCCACCGGTTTTTCGTCCTCCAGATCCCGTTTGAGGGCCGTCTCCGCCATAAGCAGATGATGCTTGACGAGAAAAACCAGATCCTCAAGCTCCGACTCCTCCAGGTTCATCCGCTCCCCAATCTGCCTCACCATTTCAGCACCTCGAAGTGCATGTCCTTTTCCCTTACCTTTGCCTATGTCGTGAAGCAGGCCGGCAAGATAAAGAACTTTTCTATCCCCTGACGGCAGGTCGTACTCGGTAGCAAGATGGTAAAGCTCCCTGACGGTCCTCAATAGATGCTCATCCACGGTGTAAACGTGATATGCGTCATATTGAACACGATAACGGACGCCGGAAAACTCCGGTATAAACCTGCTTAATAATCCCGTTTCCATCATGATCTTCAGCGCTTCGAAACCATGTCTTTCGCAGGTGAGAACATCAAAAAAACCATCAACCCACCGTGGATCGCTCAACGCACTTCCATCAACCAGATGAAGGTTTTCCCTTACAAGCTTCCCCACCTCATGGTGAAAGTGAAGCCCTCTCGACGCCATAAGGGCGAACAGCTTCATGAGAAGATAGGGCTCATCGTGAACGAACCCGGGATCGACGAAACGGATATGATCTCTTTCGACCACGAAACACCCGTCAATTACCCTGGCTTTATCCGATTTTTTCCTTTTTTCGGGCTCAATCGACCACTCCACCCGTTCCAGAAAAAAACGGAGTACCCGCCTTACACGGGCTGTATGCCTGTAAAGCTCCTGCATGAATTGTTCGACGCGGCCGTGTTCGGCATGAAAACCGTCTCCAACCCCTTTAAAATTCGGATCTCTCCACAGATCGGCAACCTCTTTCTGCTCTGCCAGCGAAAGGCGATCCTGATGTTTTCTGGCTACCCGGTGAAGGCAGAGCCGGACTTTCCATAAGAAATTCTCGGCATCAAGTAACCACTGCAGTTCGTCAGATGACAGAAACCCTTCCGGAAGCCTCTTAATGTCCTTTTCTCTGCCGAAGACAACCGATGTCCACAATATTGCATGAATGTCCCTGAGTCCTCCAGGGCCCTCCTTTATGTCAGGTTCGAGCACGTAGGAACTGTCTCCGAAACGGGCATACCGTCCACTTATGTGTTCTTTAAGCCTTTTCAGAAAAGCCCGTCTGGCCCTTAAGGTGCGAAAATTTTCGAAAAGTGCATTCTTCCATCGCAAATAGAGCTCCCTACTTCCGGCTATGAAACAGGAAGTAAGGTGGCTGGTTAGAACCGAGAAGTCTTCTCGAGCCAGTTTCAGAAGTGAGTTAACGGAAGCCGTGTTATGACCTAATTCAAAACCGGCATCCCACATTCCGTATGTGAGGTCCCTGAGATATTCGTGGAAGATCCTTCCAAGCTTCCTCCGATAGATAAAAAGTATATCCACGTCCGAGAAAAAACTCATTTCGCCTCTTCCCAGCCCTCCGACGCCGACAACCGCCCAGGAACCGGAATGCTCCATTGTTTCAAAATAATCGTGTAGAAGACTTCGAACCTGCCGGGCATACCTGAGGGCGTCGCTTTTCCCGGAAACCCCACACTGAAGCTCTTCCCGAAAACAAGCCCGAATACGGCTGAGCTGATCGACGACCTGAAGGGAAGAAGGACGACTTTTACAGTGCATTCTCACCCCACTCACCCGTGCGAATGCGTACACACTCTTCAATGGGCAGCACGAAAATCTTCCCATCCCCTATTTTGCCGGTCCTGGCCGACTCTCTTATTGCCTCAACAACCTCTCTAACCTGATCATCCGTACAGGCCACTTCAATACGAACCTTGGGCAGAAAATCCACAACATATTCGGCCCCACGATAAATTTCCGTCCGACCTTTTTGCCGACCAAAACCCTTAACCTCCGTTATGGTCATGCCTTTTACGCCGACTTCCGTTAAACGCTCTTTAACGTCGTCCAGCTTGAAGGGTTTAATGACCGCAATCACCATCTTCATGACGAATGTCCTCCTGAGTGTCCTGGTTTATAACCATGAGCTATCGGAATGCGTCGTCCGATCCCAAAGGCTTTCGTCGTGACCTTCAGAACCGGCGGGGCCTGTCTCCTCTTGTATTCATTTCGTTCAACCATTCTGATTATCTCATGAACCGTTGCTTCGTCATAACCAAGAGAGACTATTTCACGCAGGGATTTATTTTCTTCCAGATAGAGCTCAAGGACGGCGTCGAGGAGTTCATAGGGCGGTAAGGTATCCTGATCCCGCTGATTGGGGCGCAACTCTGCCGAAGGCGGTTTTGTTATCACCCGCTCCGGAATCCAGCCGAATTTTTCTTTTAACCTCCTGGCTATCGCATAAACAAAGGTTTTGGGAACATCGCCGAGAACTGCAAGACCGCCGTTCATGTCACCGTAGAGGGTACAATAACCCACTGCAAGCTCCGACTTATTGCCCGTACTCAGCAAAAGCCGCCCAAGTTTGTTAGATATGGCCATGAGCACCAGCCCGCGGAGCCGAGCCTGCACGTTTTCCTCCGTAACGTCGGGAGAAAGCCCGGAAAACACCTCGGCCATGGATGACACGACGGCCTCGTAAAGACCCGTTATAGGGATTACCGCCCAGTCTATCCCGAGCCTCCTGGCAACTTCGTAAGCATCTTCCAGGCTCTCCTTTGAACTGTAAGGACCAGGCAGTCCAACACCCATTACCTTCTCACGACCTATGCTCATTGCCGCAATACAGGCAGTTACGGCAGAATCCACACCGCCGCTCATACCGATCACGGCCCTGTCAAAGCCGCACTTACGCATGTAGTCCCTCAGTCCCAAACACAAAGCATCTATTACCTCGTCAACATCGTCATCGTGGGCGTCCCGGAAATCCCCCATGAGGTTTGCCGTGTTAAAAACCACGAGATCTTCCTCGAAAGAACGGGCCTGTACCACTATATCACCGTAAGGAAGGCAGACCATGCTCCGCCCCTGAAAGATCAGCTCATCGTTTCCACCAACCTGATTGACAAAAACGACGGGTGCGTTAACCTCCCGGGCAACACTCTTCAGAAGGGGTATCATAACGTTTTTCATCTTTCCGTGATAATAGGGCGAAGCCGCAATGTTTATAAGAACGTCCACTCCTATTGTTTTTAAATCGACTACCGGGTCACAGGGATAATAGCGCCGCGGTAAAATTCCATCTCTATTCCAAATATCTTCACATATCGTCAGTCCCAGACGAACTCCACGCCACTCTGCATAGCCCGGTTCCTTACCCGGCTCGAAATACCTTTCTTCGTCGAAAACATCATAAAAAGGAAGAAGCCTTTTATTAACCAGGGCAATTAAACGGCCGTTCTGAAAGAAAAGAAGGGAATTGTGATAACACTTACCCTCCTTTGCTTCATTTTTACTAACGGCACCGGCAATAAGGCCAATCCCCTCACTCATGCGCTCAAGCGCATCCCACCACCGTATGCTTTCCTCAACAAAAGCCGGTCTGTCCAGAAGATCCAGCGGCGGGTAGCCTATAAATGAAAGTTCGGGAAAAATGATCAGATCACAGCCCTTGGTTTTGGCCAGATCGACCATTCGACTCATCTTTTCGATATTTCCCCGAAAATCTCCTATCAAAGGATTTATCTGTCCCATCGCCACACGCATAGGCCATTCCTCTGCCGTTGAATTGGGTTGTTTGCTATGATCGGATTTTATATGATGCAACGGGCGTAAAAAGACAAGGAAAGATAACCCCGGGAGTCCTGATATGGGAGCGATTACGTGCACTCACCACCACGGGGGTCATCACGTCAGCACAGATGAGGCAACCAGAAACAAAAAGCGCTTACTCGTTGCAATGTTTATTAACCTGGTGATTCCCGTTCTTCAGATAGCGGGCGGGCTTTACGCCGGAAGTATGGCCCTGGTCGCCGACGCCACACATAACCTCAGTGACTTTGCGTCGCTGATAATCTCTTACGTAGCCCTGATAATTGCATCCAGAGGAGCAAGCGCAACACATACTTTTGGCTTCAAAAGAGCTGAAGTCCTTGCGGCCTGTGCAAACGTCATTCTGCTCCTGCTGGCCTGCACTTTCATAGTAAAGGAAGCCTTTGAACGATTCATGCAAGGCGGCGTCGTGCTTGGTTCTCTGGTAATCTGGCTGGCTCTTCTCGGAATTGTCGGAAACGGATTATCGGCCTGGATTCTCAGCAGAGGTGCCGAAGGCAACATTAACATCAGAGGAGCCTTTCTCCACATGGTTGCGGACATGCTCACCTCTGTGGGAGTTCTGATCGTGGGCCTGACAATTACAATCCGACCCTGGTTCTGGCTCGACCCTTTAATATCTCTGGTTATCGTCATTTTCATTTTGCGGAACTGCTGGCAAATTCTCAAAGAATCGATTCAGGTCCTCATGGATGCCGTGCCGTTACACATAGACCTTAAAGAAGTAAAGAGGGCTATAGAAAACGTCCCGGGCGTGATAAGTGCCCATTACCTTCATGCCTGGTCGATAAGTCCCGGTGTGACGGCCTTTTCATGCCATGTTGTAGTTCCCGATACCAGAATAAGTGAGCTTCGAGAGACCAAAGAGCGCATTGAGAATATGCTGGCATCAAGGTTCGCCATTAACCACCCGGTATTGCAGTTTGAAGCGGAAGAGTGCGGAAATGGAAGTCTTCTCTGCGAACTTTCCTGCACCTCTGCGCCCGGAAACCCGGATGAACTCGAAAACGAGGAGCCCAAATCGCCGAGGAGTAAAGGGTTTCGTATATTCGGAACCCTTATGAGGATCGCCTTTGGGGGAGTATTCGTATGGGCGTCCTATGATAAGATCCTTAATCCCAGGGAATTTGCAGAGGTGGTTTACAACTACATGATACTTCCTGATGAATTTATCAACATCGTGGCAATCATACTTCCCTGGATTGAGCTCTTTACAGGGTTGAGCCTCATTTTCGGCATCTTCACGAGAGGCAGTTTGCTGATTTCCATTGCCCTTCTGATCGTTTTCACGGGGGCGATTGTAGCCAACATAATCCGCGGGATCGATATAAGCTGTGGGTGTTTCACGACCGACCAGAGTGAGGCATCACAATTAGAAATGTGGCTCGATGTGTTGCGGGACATTGGCCTCATAATATGGGCCGGCTGGCTTTTCCGCCAGGCTTGTCTCGCAAAAGAAATGCCAAAAGAATCTGCTCGAGGGAAAAGTGATAATTAGGAAAAGCTTCCTGGCCCTGATTGTTTATGATAGCATAAAACCGGCGTGAGTGCCGGGCTAAAAGGCGAAATAGCAGGAGGAGACAGTGAAGAGAATCTTAAAATTATCCGGTTTTATATCCATCGTGGGGGCAGTTGTTTTTTCGCTTCTTCCGGTCTGCCTTGCGGCCCAATCGGCAAAGTCGGTCGCCGTGAGCCGTTTCGTAATGCAGGCGCCGGAGGACATGTCCTACCTGCAAAGGGGTGTACAGAATCTACTTGTTTCGCGGCTAACCCTCCCGGGAAAGACCGTTGCCCTACCACTGGATGAGGTTGTTAAACTTCCTGTAACCCCGGGTCTGGAACTGGATGAGACCTCCAGATCTGAACTGAAATCGCGACTGGGAACAGATTATCTTCTGGTAGGAAGCATAACAGGTATAGGAAAATCTGTCAGCATTGATGGATGGCTCTACAATCTGACAGCAGGCGGTCCTCCACAAAAATACACCGCTCAGGGACTCAGTCTGGACGACGTCATTCCCCAGATAAACTTGATGGCTTCCAATATAACCTCCGCAATATCGGGCCTTGCAACGGCAGGTCAAAACAATGCTGCAATAGCCCAGGCAGCAGCAGAATCACAAAAACCAGCATCGCCTCTTGACGTACTGATAAATCCGCTCCTGGAAGGGCAAAACATTTCCTACCTTAATCCTAACTTTATAGAGATTACCCCCGAAGAAGTGTTACAGAATCTCGGTGTCTGGAGAAGTCAGACATTAAGAGAGGGGATCCTGGGAATGGATGTAGGTGATCTGAACGGAGATGGCAGGCAGGAAATAGTTACGGCAAGTTATGAACGGGTATCGGTCTTCGTACGCCAGGGTGCCGGGCTGAAGACCATTGCAACCCACGAAGCCTCCAAAATGCAACGTTTCATCTGGTGCTCCCTTAAGGATGTGGACGGAGACGGAGCCGCTGAGATCATCGTATCGGCCATGAAGAAGAAGAATCTGACGGTAGGAGGCATGTACGACTCAATGGCTCAGGCTCTGTCTGAATTCAGCACGCCATCTTCCCTGATCCTTAAATGGGACGGAGGAAACCTGGTTGAGCTTGAAAAAGACATCCCTTACTTTCTAAACGTTCTGGATTTAGAAGGCGAAAGGATACTCCTCGGCCAGAAGGCTAACCCCCATGGGGGATTTGACGACAAAATCTATGAGATGCAGTGGCAGAATGACAGGCTGAACCCTTCAAGGACCATCGATGTTCCGACAAAGTACTGTAATGTATTTAACTTTACCATGGTGGACGTTGACTCAAACGGTTCTAAAGAGTACGTGGTTATATTGCCGGACAACAGGCTGGCAATTGTCGGATCAAACGGTCAACTGATGTGGAAAAGCCGCCACAGATTTGGAGCAACTACGAACTACATCCTGGGAAAGGTGTCCGACGCAAGATATAATGCCATTGACTATTATTACATTCCAACACCCATAATCGTTACCGATTTGAACGGAGACGGCATAAAGGAAATTGTTGCTAATCGTTCACCGGACTACAGCAGATTTTTGCCTGCGGGCTTTAAATACTACGAAAGCGGTCAGGTCGTTTCTCTTTCCTGGGATCAGGTAGGACTTATCGAAAACTGGGCGACCAGGGAATTGGGCGGCATGGTTACCAGCATTCGTCTGGCCGACACGGATTCGAATGGTGTCCCCGAGCTTCTTGTTTCCGTTGTTCTCGGTAAAGACCTCGTCGCGATCTGGAAAACCGAGACGGTGATGTTTGCCTACGACCTTAACCTGAAGAAGGCAAAGAGATAATCCCATTGCCCTTCAGGTGCTTCGTGATTAACTTAAAGACCTAAAAAAACTTCTGGGAGGAAACGGGATGAAGGAAAAGGTCGAAAAGGTGCTTGAGAAAATCAGACCTATGCTTCAAAGAGACGGTGGCAATGTGGAACTGGTGGACGTGGAAGGGTCAACCGTCAAGGTTCGCCTCACCGGTGCGTGCCACGGCTGTCCCATGAGTCAGATGACTCTTAAGTCGGGCATTGAGCGAATCATCAAGCAGGAGGTCCCCGAGGTTACCGAGGTCGTTGCCGTATGAATTCAACCCTGTTGACAACATAAAGGGTGCGAGTTATATAGGTTAATGTCGTGACGCGGGGTGGAGCAGTCAGGTAGCTCGTCGGGCTCATAACCCGAAGGTCGGAGGTTCAAATCCTCCCCCCGCTACCAGGGAAGTTAAGGACTTAGCGTTGAGGGCTAAGTCCTTTTCGTTTTTGATTCAGGATGGTTCTGTGTGGCAATTATCCACCTTTTTTGGAAGATGCCAGGATCCAGGGGTTGTTGCTGTAGCCGTAGCACCTCGCACACAGCCGATCGTTGCTTAGAGCCTTTCTTTCCGATTCTTCTGACCCTTTTCAGTACGGTCATAACTGTCTGTCGGGTTGGCATCTCTTTTTTGCATTGCTCAAGGATTGATTGGGCTTTCCCAGGAGAGAACCAAGGAGGCGGACACACCTGCCGGAATGGATAAAATGGGTTGAGATGAACCCAGTTTTCTTGACCTTTCGTGAATGTGGGCCTTCTCCCTCGGGTTTTTCGGAAAACACCCGGGCTTTTTGCGCCGTTCACGGACATGCATCTTGGCGAGCCTGGCATAAGCCCGACTTAAGCAAGGAGGATAAAGATGATGGTCAGGAACTGTTTCAGAAAGTGGGTGCTTCCTTGGGCCTGCCTGCTTTCGGTTATTTTTGTCTCAGGAGCCCGTGCAGATCATGATCACTCCAAAAAACAAAGATTCTTCGAGCGGGAGATCGAAGAAAAAGGGCTTTTTCAAGAGGAGGACCACGGAAACGAAGCAACCGGAGAAACGGCGGCTTGGCTTTTTGCCATTGCCAACATCCCTGCCGTCTTGGCACTCACCGCCAGGCACATGTTGAAGCGTAGCCGATCCAGTACGTCGCGCAAGAAATGGGCGGATTTTTATACCTTCAATAGAAGGCGCCTGATGCCGATTCACTACGTGGGAAATCTTTCGGCGCTGGGTATTGCCCTATGGCATTTCGTGCTCTCACGGTGTAGGTCCACCAGCTTGCCCGAATGGGCCCTCGCTCTTCTCCTGGGATTTGCTCTGCTCGGACTCTTGATGAAGTTCCGACTGGGTTTTCCGTCCCTCATCAAGACCGCTCGAACCCTGCACACGAGTCCGGCGGTGGTTGTGATCCTCTTCATGCTACTTTGGGTGGGCCACCAGATGTTGGATTGATCCAACTCATGCGTGGCTTCAGGGAACTGAAACCACAATGGATCTGAAGCAAGTATTCCTCTGGGTGGTAGGTGGAATCGTGGTGATCGAAATCTGTGAACACTTTCTTTTCCCTCTTTTCTGGTATTGGAAGATGAGGTCTCGGCGTTCTTTAGTGGGGCTGAATTCCTATGTGGGAAAGGAGGCCCGCGTTTTGACGTGGGCGGGCAACCGCGGAACCATCCTGGTTGACGGAGAAATCTGGAAGGCAGAAAGCACCGAGGCCTGTAGCCCGAACGACAGGGTTCGAATCACGGCGGCGCTATCTCTCACCCTTTTCGTCTCTCCGATCCGGAAGGCAAGCGCACCAAACGATGTAGCCACCGACATTTGAGGCCAGCTACAGTGAAATTTTCCGCTCTCACGAGTCTCACGAGGGATGTTCTATCGGGCATATCCGCGCTTGTCAGGCCTCCTAGACCGCTTATTGACTCAGTTTCCCTTTCCGAAGGGGCAGTGGGCGTAAGTGACCCTATAGTTAGTTCCAGCAGATGCTTTAGATCCAATCGTTTTTGACGGAACAGAAGGCGGGCATGTCACCTTCTCTCCATTTACCACACGTGAACCCGAACAATTATTACATTAGGCTTGCCTAACTCGGCATTGTAGATATACGACTCCAGAACGGGTGTCAAGGATAAAATGTGTTTAGGCATTGCTAAGTATATTGTGGGTCGCGAGAATGCCCGGGCCAGCCTGATTCCTGCAACTTCAAACAAAGGATACGGACCTCTGTCTCGTCGCCGAATGCAATCAAAAAAGTGTGGTATTAAGTGCGGATATTGATTATCATTCACGACCCGGTGCACTGCTACAATCAAATCCAATAACGGAGGAGGGAACTTCATGTACAGTATTTCCTTTGACGACCAAGATATGATTATCAGAGTTCCCAAAGAGATGGTGGAACCCTATTCCCTTGCCCGATTCCTCGGTGATATCGCTACCAGAGCTCTCACAAAAGAAACATCTTTCGCCGAAGTTTCGGAAGTCATCAAAAGGCAAAAGCGATTAGACGAACTCCCAAAAGGGATAGAACTTCTCAGAAATCCGGATTTTAACAAAAGTACCGCTTTTACCGAAAAGGAACGAGATATTCTTGGCATACGGGGACTCCTCCCGCCTAAAGTGCACACAATCCAGGAACAGATGATGAGAGTACTTGAAAACCTGCGAAGGAAGCCAAACGACCTGGAAAAATACATTTTTATGATCAGTCTGCAGGATAGAAACAAAACCCTATTTTATCGAGTCCTTCTCGAGAATATAGAAGAACTTATGCCCATAGTATATACTCCAACGGTCGGACAGGCCTGTCTGGAATACGGCCACATCTTCAGAAGGCCCAGGGGCATTTTTATAACGCCCCAGGACAAAGGCCGCATAGTAAACATACTCAGAAACTGGCCTCACAAGTGCATCCGGATCATAGTGGTTACCGACGGAGAACGAATCCTGGGGCTGGGAGACCTGGGAGCAGATGGTATGGGTATTCCTGTTGGAAAGCTCGCCCTCTACACGGCCTGCGCAGGCATACACCATTCCCTAAGCCTACCAATAACCCTGGATGTGGGAACGGACAACGAAGCCCTGCTCAACGATCCACTTTACATCGGGATAAGGCAGAAAAGGCTCAGAGGCCCTGAATATGATGCCCTCCTTGACGAGTTTGTAGCGGCCGTTAATCACGTCTTCCCCGGAGCTCTTATCCAGTTTGAAGATTTCGGAAACAAGAATGCCTTCCGGCTTCTGAACAAATACAGAGACAAGGTTTGTTGCTTTAACGACGACATACAGGGCACGGCCGCCGTTACTCTGGCAGGTCTATACTCTGCTTTGAGAATCACGGGTGGAGCTTTGAAGGATCAAAGGATTCTCTTCCTGGGTGCCGGCGAAGCAGGGCTTGGAACCGGGGAACTTATTGTATCCGCCCTGGTAGCCGAAGGCGTCGCCGAGGAGGAAGCAAGAAGGTGTTGCTGGTTTGTTGATTCAAAGGGGCTAATAGTGTCGAGTCGAGAAGATCTAACGGAGCATAAACGCAGGTTTGCCCATGATCATCCCTTCGCTCCAGATCTGCTTTCGGCCGTAGAGCTCATAAAACCCACCGCCTTAATCGGAGTTTCGGGAAGGCCGGGAATGTTCACTCCCGAAATACTGGCTACCATGGCCCGCATAAACGAAAGACCCATAATCTTTGCTCTTTCGAACCCGACTTCCAATTCCGAGTGCACTGCCGAAGAAGCTTATCGTTATACCGACGGAAGAGCCATCTTTGCCAGCGGTAGCCCCTTTGAACCGGTAGAATGGCAGGATAAAAAATTTTATCCCGCTCAGGGCAATAACGTTTACATATTCCCGGGTGTAGGGCTTGGAGTTATTGCATCGTGGTCAAGGCTGGTACCGGATGAAATGTTCTACGTTGCCGCCAAAACGCTTGCGCAGATGGTAGATAAGAGCGATCTCGAAAAAGGCCGTATCTACCCGCCCCTCACCAGAATCAGAGACGTGTCGCTCAGAATTGCCGTATCCGTTGCCGAAGTTGCTTATCGACGAGGGTTGGCCAACCTTCCAGAACCAGAGGACCTTGAGGCCCATATTCGTTCACTTATGTACTACCCTGATTACGAAGAATACGTATAGTTACAGAAACGTACGCGAAAAACCCTGCCCGCCCTTCCATCTGCGGGCAGGGTTTTTCGTCTGCAAGGTTCACTTCAGGTGCGCAACGATCTTATTTTTCATTTCCTCCATCTGACCTTCCGGATAGGGAGTTCCGGGCCAACTGGTCAGAAAGCCGTCACCTTCATACCGGGGAATCAGGTGAATATGGAAGTGATCGATCAATTGACCGGCAGAACGAAAATTGTTCTGTAGCACGTTGAGCCCTTCGCAACCGGTAGCAGACCTAATAGCTCTGGCAACCCTGGCGGCAACAACGGCACACTTCGCCAGGACATCATCGTCGATGTCGAAAATTGTAGCAGCGTGTTTCTTGGGAACGACAAGAGAGTGGCCGGGATTTATCGGATTTATGTCCAGAAAGCTTATAACCAGATCATCCTCGTACAGCTTTGCAGAAGGAATTTTGCCTTCAACGATCTGGCAGAAAATACAGGATCCTGCACCCATAGCGTTGCCCTCCATCTGTTGTGAGCTTATATTGTTATCCGTTCAATCTTCATCAATGGCTATGGAATTTTCCCGGCACAGTCAAGATCATTAAGGAGACGCATTATGGAAATCCTTGCAATCTACGGTTCTCCACGACCCAACGGAAATTCCGATATTATGCTCGACCATTTTCTTAAAGGGGCAGAAAAAGAAGGTGCAATGGTAGAAAAAATTTACGTCAGGAAACTGAAAATTCACGGATGTATAGGCTGTGGACACTGTGACGAGAAAGGATACTGTTTTCGCAAAGACGACATGGAAATGCTCTACAGACCTCTGGCTACCTATCCCCGTATTGTGGTTTCCAGCCCGAACTATTTTTACGGCCTTCCCGGTCAGCTAAAATGCCTGATCGACCGCACTCAGGCACTCTTCATGGCACAACGTCTGCCCGCCGACAAAGACCTGCCCTATCGCCCATTGCCTCTTGAAGGCCGCAAGGGTTTTTTCCTGGGAGTCGGTGCCACAAAAGGAGCACGATTGTTTGATTGCTGCCGTCTTACGATAAAATACTTCTTCGATGCAATTAACGTTGAATATTCAGGAGACATCTGCCAGCGAGGCGTGGACGACAGGGGTGCCATCAGAAATTTTCCCGAAGTATTGCAACGGTGTGAGGAGCTGGGGAGATCATTTGCTTTGTGAAATTCAACGTACTTCCAGGGTTGATTCTCCCAGGAGAGAAAATCTCAACCATTTCAGACCGAACGTCAGAAGGGCCTCATTGTCGTTAAGGCACCTTTCCCTCTCGGCACCGTCGATTATGAAGACCCGGTCAAGCTTTCCCGATTCCATCATTTTTCTGAGAACGTCCAGATCGTATGTAAGGGTATAGACGAATTGCTGTTGAGCCGGCGACAGCCCTCTGCTAAGGGATTTGTGCATCACAGTTCTGGTCCACTCATCGTTAAAACGAAGGTAGCGACCGAGCCCCTGGTCCTCAAGCCACTCCTCCACAGTCCAGGATCGGGATTCCTGAAAACCCCTGCAATGATCTTCCCTGATCACATAAAAACTTTCGATCAATGTTTGATGAACCCCGTGGAACCTGGTTGCTCTGGCAACCGGATAAATTCTACAGGCCGAGGGTCTGTGTTCGTAAACAGCGCAACCCTCCGGCTTCAGGAAAGGACAGAGCCGTTCATCGTCGTCTTTCATTCTCAAGTACAGCACGGGGAATCGAGCGGGTTCCCTGAACTCCAGGTCGGTGTATTCGTCAATGAAACTTCTGGAGGACAGGCCCAGGGCCTTCCTGAGGCGCAGCACATCATAAGGGGTCAGCAGGAGCCTCAGGTTCCGACAGCACTCGGTAAAACAGGGAACGTCAGGATGACAGGCAAAATTAAACCTTGCACCCCACTCCAGAGCTTCTAATTTTTCTTCCGGAACACCCTTACACTGCAAACTGCGAATATACACTCCTATACAACCTCACGCCAAACCGTAAAGTTCCTCCAACTGTCCCTTTATGTAACCGAAAGCAAGCTCCAGTAGCTTTTCATCATTGCTCATTGCTTCGTTGAATTCGGGCTCGGAAATCTCGTGAAGCTTTCTGAACTTCGGGTCCTTTACCATTTCCATGAATATGTCAAGGTCATAGGCAAGAAAAATCAGCTTGCCCAGCCCCGCATCCATTATTCCACCGGGCTTAAAACCGGCAGGCATTATCGATTGATAAAGGGCCTCCATGCGTTCGTAGGGCTCAATGCCCTGAGACGAAAGCCACTCTTTTAAGGTCCAGGATTGAGCTTCCTTTAAGCCAAAGCACTTATCGGCACCTGCAATGAGCCTGTAACTTCCCGGTTTCCTGGGGTTAATATCCAGAGGGTACATTCTGCATGCCCAGGGGCGATCATCGTAGATACGGCAACCTTCATCCGTCACAAGAAGGCAATTCAAAGTCTCGGGATCCATAAGAAGCTGAACAACCGGTACGTGCGTAACCTTTGCCAGAAATGAACGGGTGTAACGCGAAAGGAACTCAGAGGAGCCCATTCCAAGGGCTCTTCTCATTCTCAGCACGTCGTAAGGGGTTAGATAAATATTCACGTCACGACAACACCTGGTAAAACACGGAAGACCCTGGTGACAGGCAAAACATATCGAGTCACCGCCTTCAAGCACCAGTTCCTCTTTGCTTTCAACCATAATCTACCCTCTGCTAAGACCGGAATTTATTCGGACGTGTCAAGTAGATAGGCTTCGAAATCCCTGAACTGAGGGTGACCGAAAATGAACTTTTCGACCACCGCCAGAGCCTGAGGGTCTTTACAGACAAAGCAGGTTATATTACAGGACCTCTCACATACAGGGCAAACGTAATCCTCTTCAAGTTCCTGACCGCAAAAGCAATGAGGTTCCAGAACCAATTCACCTTCCTGCCATGACGCCAGAAAATAATCCCTTCCCTTTCTTCTGATCTCCTTCAGCTTAATCCTGATTGCTTCGGCCATTACTTTTACCTCGTATTCCGCAGGGTAAGCGGGGAACCGACGCCCTCCGCTTACCACTTAAAATAAACTCAGCCTTCAAGGGCTTCTGCAAGAATCTCGGAAAGCTCCGTTACCTGAAGCTGATCATCTTTTCCCATGGTTTTGCAGGCATCCATAAGCATATTCATGCAGTAAGGACAGGCGGTGGTAATCATATCGGCACCTTTGTCCAGGGCATCGGCAATCCTGAGCTCGCCAAATCGTTCTCCCATAGGCACTTCCGCCCAGATGCGCCCTCCACCGCCGGCGCAACAGAGGCTGAGCTCTCTGGCCCTGCTCAACTCAATCAGCTCAATCCCCTCAACGGAGTTCAACAGCCGTCTGGGCGCATCATATATTCCACTGTGACGTCCCAGGTAGCAGGGATCATGATAGGCAACCTTCAGCCGTTTCTCTACCGGAAAAGAAATAGCGCCGCTTTCCACAAGCTGTTCGAGCAATTCCGTGTAATGTACAACCTCCCATTCCCCTCCCAGGGCGGGGTACTCCTGAGTGAAGGTCCAGTAACAGTGAGGAGACGTCGTTATGATCTTTTTTACTCCCCTGGAGTTAAACAATTCAATATTAGAGGTCGCAAGCTTCTGGAAGAGTTCCTCATCACCCAGCTTTCTCATGCTCTCACCGCAACAGGACTCCTCAACCCCTATCACCCCGAAGGAAACCCCAGCATGCTTCAGGATCTTCACTATACTACGGGCTATTTTCGTACTCCGTGGATCATAGCAGGAATGGCAACAGACGAAGAGAAAATATTCCGTCTCGAGGCCGAAGGATGGAACATCCAGACCATCCTGCCATGCCGTTCTTTTCTCACGAGGTCCGGACCAGGGGTTGCCGTTGGCGTGAGCACTTCCCAGAATGGGTCTGAGGTTGGCGGGAGCCATTCCGGCCCCCACTATGCTGGCCCTCATCGATCTTACGTTATCAATTATCTTCACACCCCGGGGGCAATTGCTTTGACACATGCCGCAGGTTGAGCAGGCAAAAAGCACGATTTCGTCTTCGAAACCTTCCATGCCCATCTGTCCGAGCCTCAGCATCCGCCTGATGCTGAACTTTTCGCTTGTCTCACCCGGAACCAGTCTCCAGGGGCAAAGATTCGTACAAAGACCACACTGCATGCACCAGGTGATGGTCTCTGCCCCCATCTCTATAATGTAATCTCTCATTTCCTGAGATACGTATTTAGCTTCCATCGCCTTCTCCTCCCTCACAAACTAAAAGCCCTTGTAGGGATTGGGGCCAAGTTCTTCGAGTTTTTCTGCAAAGTCGTTGAGTATCTGTGGAAGTCGATAGTAATCGGATATCGATACCTCCTCTACTCTTACTCGCTCCGACTCCAGCACAAGCCGATCCAGTGTCTCCTTAATTTTGGTCATCCTGATGTTAGCCAGTTCGCTTCCTTTTATGAAGTGACACTGGTAATCGTCTCCCCGCTTACAACCAAGGAGAAGAATGCCGTCTATTCCCTTGGAAAGAGCATCCGCTATCCAGACTATGTTCATGGATCCAAGACACCTGAGCGGTATAATCCTGACCCAGGGATTGTACTCAAGCCTTCTTAAACCCGCCATATCAAGGGCAGGGTAGGCATCGTTTTCGCAGGCAAGTACCAGAATACGGGGTTTTTCTTCATATTCATCGGGAACGTTAATGCTCTTTATCATGTTCCCTATCATGCCCACGGAGTAGTTTTTAAAGGATATAATCCTTTCAGGGCATGCTCCCATACAAACCCCACAACGACGGCAACGGGTGGGATTGGGCAGAGGATTGGCTTTCTCGTCTTCGTTTATCGCACCAAAGGGACATTCCTCGGTGCATCTCTTGCACTGAGTGCACCTCTGCATGAAAAATTCGGGATAACTCATATCTCCGGCTCGTGGATGAACCGCCATACCCTGAGCGGTAAGCTCAACACACTGGATGGCTTTAAGAGCCGCTCCGGTAGCATCATCCACCGCTCTAGCGTAATCCATCGGAGCCCTCACAGAGCCTGCAGGATATATCCCAGTTCTTCTGGACTCATAGGGAAAACAGATGAAGTGAGAATCGGGAAAACCGTACTTCAGAGCAGGCAACTCGGGTCCCTGCCTGTATTTCAGATTCAAAATGTTGGAGACCAGAATAACATCCGGCGGTACCTGCATTTCATCCTGACCTTCCTGGCTCTGTACCTGACGATAAGGCTCCCCAAAGGCGGTCGTCGGTACCATGCCCGTGGCAAGAACGACAAGATCCACACTTTCGGTCATCACGGGAGAACCCGTTAAAACATCGTCCACGGTAAGCACCAGCTTGCCCGATCCGTCATCTTCTACCGCCTTCACCTCGCCTTTTATGAGAAAGACCTTTTCTTTCTGCATCTCCTTGTAAAAAAGCTCATAAACGCCGTTTGCACGGATGTCCCTGTAAATAACATAAACGGGCATATCGGGATTGCGGTCTTTAAAGTACTTGGCCTGCTTCAGGGCTTCCACGCAACAAGCCGAGGAACAGTAGGGAAGATGATTCTCATCTCTCGACCCTGCACAAAGCACAAAGGCAACACCGCCGATTTCTCCACCATCGGACGGGCGTTTTACGGAATCGCTCAAGAACATTTCCTCAACCTGCTGAAGTGTAACGACGTCCGGAAACTTCCCGTAGCCCAGACCGTCAAGGCCGGAAGGGTCGTAGGGAACAGATCCGGTAGCAAGTACAATCGCGCCAACCCGCTCCCTGGAGCTACCCCCGTTCTTGCGAATGGTCACATCAAACATGCAGGGAGCACCTTCAATAGACTCAACAGTCGCCCCCGTATAAACCTTTATGAGCTCACTTCCGGTAACATAAGATATAAGTTCATCTATGCCAGTATCCTTCAGTTCGTTATAAGGAGGTGAAGAGGGCGGCAGTTTATAAACCCTTTTCAGATACCCCCCCAGCTCGGCTTCCTTCTCTACCAGAACAACCCTGTATCCGGCTTTTGCGGCTTCCCGGGCGGCAACCAGACCTGTGAGACCTCCACCGACCACCAGAATGTCTTTGCTTAACTCTTCGGCTCTAAAGGGTTCAGGAAGCGCCATGTCGTTGATTTTAGTAATTCCCATCCTCAACTGATCTTCCGCAAGCATCTGAGTGTCTTCGTCGTTTGGTGGATGACACCAGACTACCTGTTCACGGAGATTGACCCTTTCCAAAAGCTTATCAGGACCGAAGTCGAAAACATCGTACATCACTCTGGGGGAACAGGCGGCAATAACGACACTGTTTACGCCCTCTTTTTCAATGTCCGATTTTATGATCTGAACCCCTTCTTCACCGCAGAGAAAAGCGTGTTTACGACAGACGGCAACTCCGAATTCGCCCGTTGCGACTTCTGAAAGAGCCTCTAGATCAAGGGCCTCACCTATCCCACATCCTTCGCATATATAAACGCCTATCTTCTTCTCCATTTTGCTACCTCCTGACGGTCATCTGAAGGGCTTTAAGGGCTGCAGCAGTCGCATCCTGCACACAGGTGGCTACATCAACGGGGCGCTTCACACACCCTGCCGGTATAATTCCGGCCTCAACGTTCCCGTTGAGCATAAAGCCGTGTTCATCATAGGTAACGTCAAAAGGAACCTTGGATTCCGCCGTAGAAGGCACCATTCCTGTGGCAAGGACTACCAGATCGAATTCTTCCCTTGTGATTTCGCCGGTAATCTGATTTTCTGCCTGAACCACGGGCTTTCCGGACTGAGAAAGTGTGACTTCTCCGGCCTTCCCCTTTATGAACACAACCCGTTCGTCCTTCTGAACCTTCTTGAAAAAGTCTTCATAACGTCCAAGAGCCCGTATGTCTATGTAGTAGATGAAGACTCCGGCATCGGGATTCTGATCGAGCACATAGGTAGCCTGCTTCAAAGAAGCCAGGCAACACACACCGGAGCAGTAGGGCAGATGATTTTCATCCCGGGATCCTGCACACTGAATAAAAGCAACCTTCTGAACGGGTTCACCCGTAGAAGGCCTTACGATTTTGCCCCCTGTGGGACCATCAGGAGACGCATATCTTTCCATCATGATGTTGGTTATAACGTCGGAGTATTTTCCAAAGCCGTAATAAAGGAGCTTCGAAGCATCGTAAGGCTGCCAGCCCGTCGCCCATATAAGGGCGCTTACATTTAGATCGAACTCCTGTGGCTTCATATCAAGGTCAACGGCGCCATAAGGACAAGCGGCTCTAATCCTTTCCCCTTCCTCCGTACCGACTACTGAGGGATCGATGACGTATCTTAAGGGAAAAGCGAAATCGTGAGGCAGATAAGCCGCCTTCACCCGGTCAAGGCCGTAGTTAAAAGGATTGGGAATGGTCGTTTCGGCAGCCTCCTCGCACTTACCACAGGCCGTGCATTTCTCGTTGACATAGCGAGGATTGATTCGAATGGTCACGTCATAATTTCCGGGCGACCCGGATATTTTGAGAACCTCGCTCATGGTAAAAAAACGGATTCTCGGATTGGTCTTAATTCTCCTGAAATTAATTTCCAGACCGCAATTAGGCGGACATAGTTTAGGAAAGTATTTGTTCATCCGGGCCACCCGCCCCCCCAGATACGGCTCTTTTTCGACAATGTAAACACTACAGCCGGATTCGGCAGCCTCAACGGCGGCACTAAGACCGGTAATTCCACCGCCAACCACCAGGATACTTCTATTGGTCGCCTCGCTCATTACAAAGACCCTCCAGAAAGTTTTTCTTCACATTACCTGTTCCGCAAGTTCGGCCGAACAAAAAGAGATCGCATTCCCATAGCATATTTCCTCACGTAGAGCAAACACCACAAACAAAAAACCCCGCCCTTAAAGGGCGGGGCCTATAGCCTACAGTTTACATCATGACTTCGTTAGACGGGCAGATGCACTACGGGAACCTTCTTCAGGGTCCACTCGCCGGTCTGAGGATTCCACACGGAGTTGACGAAGCACTTCCAGTTTTCTTCATCCATATCCGGAAAGTCGGCACGGAAGTAGTAGCCGGGCCAACGGGTTTCTTCGCGGAACAGGATGTGACGCACATGGCTTTCGGCGATCCACATACGATGTACATTCTCCCAGGCTCTCATGAGTTCATGGAGATCGCGTGCGGCAAGCTTTTCAGAGTCTTCTTTCAGGAACTGGAGCAACTCCAGAGCCCTTTCAAGCATGGGTTTGTTGGTCGTGAACTGAGCCGTTACGCCGCCAGCATACTCGTCCATGATCTTCTGCAGACGGAACATGAACATCTTGGGCATAATGTAGTTGGGGTTGATTTCCGGATCGCTGGAAATGGGTGAGTACTGTTCGAAGATCTGGAGCGGTTTGAGAATCCTTTCCTTGAGTTCCTCGACCTTGGCCATATCGACCTCGGGGGCCTGGTTGTGATCGAGAATGTAAGCGATAGCACCCTTGGCGGCGATACGACCTTCGGCATGAGAACCCGAGGAGAACTTATGGCTCGATGCTCCAGAAGCATCACCGGCGCAGAAGAGGCCCTTTACGGTGCTCATGCGGTTGTAAAGCCCGATATCCTTCCACTGAGCCTTGTATTCTTCAGGCATCAGATCTTCAGGCCCGCAGACCCATGCACCGGACGCACCGGAGTGAGAACCGATGAAGTAAGGCTCGGCAGCAGCAATTTCAGAAGGCTTCTCTTCGGGCTTCACGTTGGTAGCGGCCCACAGGAAGGACTGCGTAATGGTCATATCCAGGAAGTCTTCCCAGGCCTCGGCTTCGAGCTCTTTCATCTTCTTCTTGAAGGCCTTGGGATCATCCTTGTAAGCAGCAGCCAGGTTGGCGATGGCCTCTTCGGTCCTCATGTAAATAGGACCTTTACCTTCCATGATGTCTTCCATACCGAGCCAGTTACGCAGGTTGGCCGGGATGGGCTTACCGGTTCCGTAGGGAGCCCACTTCTTGAGCTCTTCGGCTCTTTCAACCATGTACTCGCCGCCGAACGCGTTGGTCGCACGGGACTTGAACAGCAAGAACCAGGCACCGACGGGACCGTAACCGTCCTTGAAACGAACGGGAATAAAGCGCACTTCCTGACAGGTCATTTCGGCACCGGCCCTGATGGTGAAGTAGGCGGAGGAACCACAGTTCCAGGGCGGATACCAGGCACGACCCAGACCTTCACCTACCGAGCGAGGACGGAAGACATGGACGGCACCACCCATGCACACGATCGTTGCCTTGGCTTTGAAGACGTAGAACTTGGGTTCACGAACGCTGAAACCAACGGCACCAACACAGGTATCGCCGTTCATCAGCGGTTCTACAATAAATACACGCTCAAAGAGCTGACCGTTTTCACCCAGGGTAGCAAGCGCATTCTTGGCCGCTTCGGCAACGATGACCTTGTAGGACTCACCGTTGATCATGATCTGCCAGCGACCCTCATGGACGTATTCACCCTTCTCATCTTTCCAGATGGGAAGTCCCCACTTTTCGAAAAGATGAACGGAGGAGTCAACATGGCGGGCAATGTCGTAAACCAGGTCTTCACGGGAAATACCCATGAGGTCCTGACGAACGTACTTTACATAATCTTCACAGGTATTCTGACCCTTGCCGTAGCCGATGTATTCATTGATGGCCGAAAGACCCATAGCTACGGCACCGGAACGATCCATGGCGGCCTTATCGACAACCGTTACCTTCAATCCATGCTTCTTGGCCCAATAAGAAGCCTCAAAAGTGGCTCCACAAGCGGACATTCCGCCGCCCAGGATCAAAAGATCGGTATCAACAACTACGGTTTCAAAAGGCTGCATATCTCCACCTCCTTAAGGTGTTACCGGTTCTTACTTTTTCAGCGTCGGCAGTTCGCTGGCCAGTGTCGAACCCGGCTCGGTGCAGAGGAGCGGGCTCTTGATGTCGTCGGTCCCCGTCGGCCATTCATCCGGCCAGGGCTGTGCCTGTCCTTCAGGGGTCGTACGAATGGGGAACTTGAAGCGCTTAACTTCACCATTTCTGAATTTGATGGTCCACATAATGTCCTGAGAACCCCGAAGCGGAACAACAGATGCTCCCAGAGGCACAAAGTCGGCATAGCTACGGATGTCAACAGCCTGCTGTGGGCAAATTTTCACACAGTTATAGCATTCCCAGCACAGCTCAGGCTCACGATTGTAAGCCTTCATCCTTTCCTTATCGAGAACCATCAAATCATTAGGGCAGATGTACATACAGGCCGTCTTATCCTGCCCCTTGCAACCATCACATTTCTCCAGAATCACATAACTCGGCATTCTTCCACCTCCTGAATGGTTAACACCACTTATACCTGCCCTCACAAGCCCTTCCACCGGAAGGGCGCACTAATATAGACGCCTTATAAATTTGTGCATTTTTTTTCAAAGTCATTATACGGTGGAAGGCCGGAGTGTCAAGGAAAAAATGATGTATTTCACAAAGCTGAAGCAAAAATTTTGTGCTCTCTTTACATAATCTAACTGCCTGAAATTACTCATGTCCAAGAATCCTCATCCTTTCCCTGGCCGCTTCAATCCGTTCCCGTTCGAGATTTTGTCTTTCTTTTCTCAAAGCCTCCAGTTCCTCCTCCAGTTGAGCAACCTCATCGGGATTCTTGCCCGAGGCCTTAAGTTCCTTCAGACGCCTTTTCAATATCCTGAACCTCAAAGTCAATCCCCGGATTGCCTCCAGAACCTCTTCCTCTCTAGGAGTAAAAACCACCCCACTCCGGGCTCTACAGACAAAACACTCTTTAGAGGCTTCCATCTTATTATCTTTCATGATCTTACACCCTATTTCCAAAGATACAACCGAAGGGAGCAGGAGCCGGCGTCAGTGCAGGCAGTAATAACCGGCCGGTTTTCAAGATCCTCTCTTTGCATCTTCCAACAGCTTTTTGAGCTTATCCCTTTCCGCTCTGGCTTCCTGCAGTCTGGCTTCAAGAAGTAATCTTTCCGATTCCTTACCGGAAAATTCCGCAAGCTTTTTCTCCAGTTCTTCTACTTCCCTCTGTGCTCTATAAAGGTCCTGCGCAAGATTTCGGATACTCATATATGACCACCTTCCCCTCTACCCTGGATTCACCTCTTCACATGACCCTGCTTCCCCACAGAGCCCGCACCGCGAGGTCTCTAAGCCCTATGGGAACGTGTAAAAGAAATCCACCGGGCAGATTTACATAAGGGTTCCTGACGGCAGGGTTCAACCTCATAAGAACCGACAGGGGCATTCCCAGGATCTCGGAAAGCTCCATCAAAGAAACGGGCCTGGTCACCCTCAGGACTTCAACGGCACGAACGGTCAGCCTTTCCTTATCCATGTACTGCGCGTAGAGCAAAGATCTGCCCATTCGAATTGTAGCAAACACCTTTGGAACATACGTACGGGTTTCGCGGGGAAAACATCTCAGCTCCACCAGCCTGAAAAAATCCTTTACCCCGTAGCGCCTGATCTTCTCTTCAACCCCGTACTCGCCGTAGTTATAAGCGGCAAACACAAGATCCCACCTTCCGAACTTTTCGTAAAGTTTTTTCAGGTACCTGGCCACCGCCCAGGTGGACTTGACGGGGTCATAGCGCTCATCCACAACGTTATTCACTCTAAGCCCCAGATATCGCGCCGTAGAGGGCATGATTTGCCATAGCCCTGCAGCCCCGTGAGGTGACAGACTTAAAATCCTGCCGTGGCTCTCCACGAGGCAAAGGAATATCAATTCTTCAGGCACTCCCGCCCTTCTAAAAATGCGGCGCATGGTACCTTCATAAATCCACAGGTTTCGAAGCGCCTCTTCGAGAGAATATCTCCACCGACCTCTGGAAAACCTCTCAACCCAGTAATCAACGGAGGGGTGAAAAAGAGACCGTAAATCGGGCCCATCCAGCCTGTCATTGGAGGAAACAAAAATTGCGTTTTCAAATGCCGTACTCAACAGGGGACTTAACAGAACCCTTTCCCCCGGTTTAACACGGACGCTGCCATCCCCCTCAAAGGCAAAACCACATCCCACTGCAACGAGAATAACAACGCTCACCCCAATAAACCACTTAAAATACCTCATGGCACCTCAGGTTCATTTCAAAGATCTCGCAAAATCAGACTCAGATCTTTTGTTTTTCTCCTTCTGCACTTACAAGACGCCTGCACAGAAAACCCACACCCACAAGTGCAAAATAACAAAGGCCACTTTTTAAGGCCACAGTCAATATAGTCATTCTTTCCGGAAAGTGAAGTAATTTATAGATTATAAGCCAGGATAAACCCATTGCGGGCGTGTACAGAGCGAAAAAACTCCAGGGAACAGTTCCCCTTTCTTTTTCAGACAGGTATCCGACAGTAATGCCCAGAAGAAGAATTTCGCATAGCAGAGTAGCCCAGGAAGATCCGATAATGCCGTACTCGGGAATCCAGTGATAATTCAGGAAGATGTTCAGAAGTGCCGCAAGGGCCGAGCTCCACCAGGCAAAGTGGACGAGGTCCAGGGTAAGACAGAGCATGCTGGAAACCACGGAAAAGCAAACAAGCAGACATACCCAGGCAAGTATGTTAAGTGCCGTTGCAGCAGGAGCGAACTCATCACCGTAGAGCCATCTCATCAAAGGATCGGAAAAAAGCGGCGTAAGCAATGCAAAAGGTCCGAGGAATATTAGCATCAACGAGAAAATCTTTCGGGAAAGCCCTGCAAATTTCCGGGAATTTTCGGAAGCAACCCTGGATACAATGGGCAGCGCCGGGGTGGTGCAAACGATAACAACAGTTGCCGCTATGTCAACGAGCTTGTAGGCCGCATTGTAGAGCCCCACATCTCTGTCGCCTTTAAGCCAGGCAAGCATAAAAGTATCGGCTCGGCTGTTAATCATGGTAAAGATGGAAGAAATACCGAGAGGTACCGCAATACGGAGGTTTTTCTTAAGCAAAACCCGGTTGAGTGAAAATCGGGGTTTCAGCAAGTTCAGGGCCAGCAAAGAGGCCACCAGGGCGTACAGAACATGAGCCGTTAGAAATGCCATCGCGAGTTCGAATGTGCCCGGCTTCTTGAGGGAAAATACAAAACCCGAGGCTCCCAGATAGAATAAACCAAAAGCCCCAGATGCGATGCTGGAATACCACGGTCTGCCAAATATTTGATAAAGTGGATCAAATATCCTGGAAGCCACGAAAGGAACGCTGAGACTGGCAACAATGAGCTCTCTCCGGATGTCCTGGCGTAACAGTCCGCCGAGAAAGATGCCGATGACAACACCGAGGATGGATAGTACTACCCTTAGAGACAGGAAGTTACCCCAGTAGGCCGGGCGCAGTTCCTCGGGAAGACTTGCCAGATCCTTAGCGGCAGTCTCACCCGTTCCGAAATCCACCAGGGTTGCCAGAAGAGAAGCGTAGGTGACGAAGTATGCAAATTGTCCGAGCGTGTCGGCTCCCAGGATTCTTGCTACGAGAAGGAAGACAACAATGTTTGACCCGATAGATACGGCCCGGCCTATGGATTGCGCCGACAAAGAAAAGATAAAATTGAAAAGATCACCGGTTTGAAGGGCTGATCTCACCTTTTCTTCTTCCTTGGAGGTCTGAATCCGAACTCACTGAGGACCCTGATATCCCGGCGCCATTTCTCCTGAACCCTTACGAAAAGACTCAAATAGACATGGCAACCAAGAAAACGTTCTATGTCCTCCCGGGCCAGACGGCCGATCTCCTTGAGCATTCTTCCGCCCTTTCCTATTATGATTCCCTTTTGAGACTCTCTTTCAACATGTATCGTGGCTTCTATGTCAATGCGTTTACGATCGGGGTCTTCGCGAAAGCTTTCCACAGTCACCGCAACGGAATAGGGCACTTCCTCACGGGTGAGGTGAAATACCTTCTCTCTTATAAACTCGGCAACTATAAAGCGCTCCGGCAGATCGGTGATGTAGTCCTCGGGAAAAAATTTCGGCCCCTCCGGAAGAACCCGTTTTATTTCGTCCAGCAAATCCTGAACACCATCTCCAAGGAGTGCAGATACGGGCACAATGGCTTCAAAGGTGTGCTTCCTGCTGTAATAATCCATCAGGGGTAACAAAAGAGCCTTATTCTTCATAAGATCTATCTTGTTTATAACCAGAAACATCGGGGTAGAAACCGAAGCTATCTGATCAAGAACAAAAAGGTCTATCTCCTTCGGCTCCTCCGTTGCTTCGATCATGAAACAGACGGCATCCACATCCTGGAGAGTGGATATGGCCGTATCGACCAGTATTTTGTTGAACATATCTCTGGCCTGATGGATGCCGGGAGTATCCACAAAAACGATCTGGCAGGCATCGGTGTTGTATATTCCTGCAATACGGTTCCTGGTCGTCTGCGGTTTCGGACAGGTAATGGAAATTTTCTCTTTGAGGATCTGATTAAGAAGGGTTGACTTCCCGACATTCGGAGCACCCAGAATTGCAACATATCCGGACCTGAATCCTTCCGTCATATCCACTCCTGCAGCCATGAAAAAACGTGACACCTCGAGGCGTCACGTTTGCAAGTTCCTTAACGGCAACACCGGAAAGATTTACATACCCAGCCGTTTTTTCAGCTCTTCCAGCTCCGTCACGGCACCGGCGGAAGAAGGAGTTGCAAGTGCCTGATCAATCTTATCATCAACGGAAGCTGTCTCGGAAGCAATCCTACCGTACGCTTCAGCCAGAGACTCTTCTTCCTGAACCTTCTGCTTCATGCGTTCCAGCATTGCAAGGGTGCCCGAAGAATCAATCTTTGCGAGTTGTTGATTTATCTTTCTCATTGACTGGGCGGTTTTCGCCCTGGCCTTAAGGGTTATCAGTTCGTTTTCGTACTTGGTAATTTCTCTTTTAAGGTGTTCGACCTTCGCCTGAAGTTGAGTCGCCATATTGTTCTGAGCCTCATAATCGGCTGCAAGCTGAGCCGCTCTGCTTTCGCATTCCTGCTTTCTGGTAAGTGCCTCCATTGCAAGCCTTTCGGCCTCAGACACTTCCAGCTCTCCTTTTTTCGCCTTTTCAAGGAGCATAAGGGCTTTTCTTTCGTAGTCTTTTGCGGCGGCCTTCGCATCTTCCATTTGTTTTTTAAGGCGTATCGCCAGAGCCTTCACTTCTGCAAGGCTCGTAAGGGCTGCAGAAAGGTCCTTTTTCAGATCCCTTATACCCTGCTCGGTAAGCTTAATGGGGTCTTCTAATTTATCTACAACGGAATGCATCTCTGCCTGTCCCACTTTAAACAATCTTTTCAATATGCCGGCCATACCGTCCTCCCCTGATTTCTATAAAACCGGCCGCTGGCCTGCAATAACGGCCAGACGATCTCCGGTCTTCAGTACATATTCATTAGAAGGATTGGAAACAAACCTCCCATCCTCCATTTTCACTCCCACACATAACACATTATTTTCTTTTTTCAATGACACCATAACTTCAAAAAATGTTTTTCCTGCCATATCGGCCCTAACAGGTATCATGTATAGTTCATTACCGTACCTGTTGCTAACGAGCTCACTGACAAGTTCCGTCACTCCGTGATCCAATGCGGCCTGCACGAGTAAATTGGTTCCCAATTCACCCGAGACCACAATCTCATCTGCTCCGGCTCTCTTGCAATGTTCTGCATTTTTACCGTCAACAATCTCAACGCAAACATAAACCTTCGGGTAAAGTGTCTTGATGGTTAAAACCGTAAGTATCGCCTTGGCGTCTCTGGTATAGGGTTCCAGCCGATCTTCCGACAGAACGATGACCGCTTCGGCATCACCGGCCCTTGCTCTGGCTAAGGTATCTTCGTTGACATCGCCGTGAACAAAGAGGAAGTCAGGATCATCTATAACGGGAGATTCCGTCAATTCTGCAATTAGCACAATAGGGATATTTCTGGTCTTAACATCGCTCCTCAACTCAGAATAAACGGCATACCCCCGGTAGCTCCATCCACAAATGATAAAGTGTCCGGCCGTATTCACCACCTGTACTCCCCGTTTTTTTTGCTCCCGGTCTTCTATAAAAAATCCTGCGAGGGTTGCCGTAAGAATGCCCACAAGGCCTATCCCGAAGAACATAATAACTATAGCTATTATCCTTCCCGCCCTGGTCACGGGCGTTATGTCACCGTAGCCCACCGTGGTAACGGTAACAACGGCCCACCATATCGCATCCAAAAGGCTGCTTCTACGCTCAACAACGGCAAAAAGAAGGCCCGAAATAACTATCATGAGGAAAGCGACGAGAAAAACCCTGTGCAATCTCTCGCGCCTAACATAATCCCAGAAGCGTCTTATGAGATAGAGGACGGCGTTCATATAGGAACCGCTAATCCATGAAGGCTTTTAATTCGTCACCGTATTCCACGAGAGCCAATTCAAGTGCCATTATGGAGCCTTCCAGTTCATTAAAATCCAGGCTTTTCAACTGCAATGTGTCCCTGAACAATACCTTTCTTCCCTCCTCATCCAGGGCAAAGGCTCCGTGTATGAGATTACGGTTGATCTGGAGTAATCTCTTGAAAAAGTCCTCTCTGTTTTTCTCCGGCACGGGCATAATAAGCTGTTCCAGAACCAGAATAGGATCCTCACAGTCTATAATAAGATCAAAAATGCCACGCTCTTCATCCCTTACCACCAGAAGCTCTTCATCTGGATGCTCGTCAACGATTTCCATACCCAGGGCCAGAACATATTCCTTCACCTTCAAAAAATGCTCGTTCATCTCTCAACCTCCTCCATAATTTTCCCAAACTCAACTAAAGCAGAACCAGCTCTACCTTAATCTGGTTTTCGAGGGTTAGAATTACCAGGCTTCTTTCTACACCTGACCGCCCCATAAACAATGATCCGGGATTGACCCACCATATGCCACCATCTCTGCTCTGGTAAGGTTCATGAGTATGGCCGAAGAGGACTGCATCGACGTTTGTGAACTCCTTACGAAGGCGTCTTACAAGATCGAAAGAAGCTCCATGGCCGTGTATGATCCCAAGCCGATAGCCCCCGATTTTTATCTGCCTTTTATAAGGAAGAAGCTTCTTCAATTCTGGCGGATCGGCATTACCCGCAACGCCAATAAGAGGATACTTCTTCAGATAATTATAAACATCAATACTTTCCCAGTCGCCCAGGTGTATCACCAGATCGGCATCGGAAAAGAATTCTCCGGCAATCTGCTTCAGGTCAGATGTTACGGTGGAAAGATGGGTATCTGAGACAACAACTATTCGCATTGCTGATCACCGCCGGTCTCTCCCTCGTATTTTACCATCAACGCATCCCAATTATCCGCCAGAATAACGGAGTTACCCACAGTAGTGGAGTCAACAGAGCGAATAACCGATTCGGCCATACAGGAAAAAACCATCCCGTCAAGAGGTGGAATCCAGAACCTCACTCCACAATCCACGAGATTTTTGACTTCTTCTGAAGGAAACTCGTCGGCCCCGGAAAGAATAATCATGTTCACTTCTCTTATGCCGACCTCGATAGCCGAACGGGCAAGTTCCACCGCCGCATCGGTCGTCCCTGTAGAGCTTTCGAGAGGTTCAACCAGCCATCCATCCGATTCGGCCGCTCCGGTAAATCTCCATCTCCGGTCACTGCTGAAGAAATTCACACTACCCGGAAATATCTTAACGGCATCACCGGTATTATGAAAAAGGGTTCCACAATGTGCTTTATCCCTTATCAGATTCATAACCAGAGGCAGAATTTCGGCATGGAGAGTTGAAAAGGCCGCCAAGATTCCCTCTTGAGAAAGCTTTTCCAGAGGCAGGCGGAACCATTCGCCATGAGAAGCTTCTCCTCCCACTACAACGGTAAGTTTTTCCCTTATTTTAGAACAGGCCATCTTCCGGGGGGTTTTGTACTTTTCCCCGGAGTCCCTCCCGGGCCTTATTAACCTGAAGCGAGAAACACAGGCCCTGGCGGCTTTCTTCAAACGGTTCCTGAGGTCATGCTGCCATTCGAAACCCTCATTTGACGTGGGTTTCGGGAAAACATCAACGGCCCCCAGACACAGGAACTCAAAAAGAGTCGCCTCCGAGCCTCTCGGAAAAGCGCTCATTATCACAACGGGTACGCCGAATTTGAGCATTATGTGCTTAAGGGCCGTATCGCCCTTCATAACGGGCATAAAGATATCCAGAACCACCACATCAACAGCTTTTTCTTTAAGAAATTCAACAGCTTCCGATCCGTTCCTTGCAGCACCCACAACGGACAGCTCATCATCCTCGTCAAGCACACTTTTTAACCGCCTGACAAAGAACTCCGAATCATCGACGATTAACACCTTAATCTTCTTCTGAATCCTTTGCTCGTCCTGAATTCTAGCAGCCTCGAGTAGAACGTACTGCCAGTCTTTCTTAACCGTTTTCACTTTCGGCTCTTCGTAAAGAGGAGAAAACTCGCAGACCTGTCCTTCCCAGGTAGCCATACGGTATATTGCTTCTTCACCCTGATGACCTTCCGCCTCCGCATGAAAGATAGATCCACCGTAGACCAGGACAATACCTTCCCGATCACCTGCCTTTACGATTATCCGCACATTATGGCCCGACATGCAGACCATCTGAATAATCTGCGTAAGTTCAACATTTTCAATCCTTCCGGAAAAGCCGGATTTACCGGGAATCATTCGGCCGTCTCTCCCAGGACCCTCTCTCACTATTTCTCAGCAAGCGGTCACGATAGATTAAGATACTTTCCTTTCTATGAGGCCCGATACGTCGAGGATAAGCGATATACTGCCATCTCCGAGAATCGTGGCACCGGCATAACCGTGTATGGCCGCCATGACATCTTCAATCGGTTTTATAACGACCTCCTGATGGCCTATGAATTCGTCTACCACAAGTCCAACCTCGGCGTTCGGTGTACGCACGATGACGACATAATCCCCCTGTCGAGATTCAGATCCGTCGAATAAACGGGGGAAGAACTGCTCCGGGAAGAGAAGCGGGACGGTTTTATCTTCCAGAACAAAGGCATAGGAATTTTTTATTCTTTTCACCGTTCCTTCCCGCAAACTGTAAACCTCAACGACGCTTGATAAAGGTAGAGTATAAGTATCCTTCCCGATTTTAACCAAAAGCGCAGGAATTATTGCCAGGGTTAAAGGAATTTCAATTATGAACTTGGCTCCCTCTCCTTTTTTAGATCTGACATAAACATGACCGTTCAAAGATCGACACTTACTTCTTACAATATCGAGCCCCATTCCCCTCCCGGCACTTTCGTTTGCTTCAAAGGCCGTTGATACTCCGGGAAGAAAAACGGTTTCGAGAAGTGCGGCTTCGGTCATATTCTGGATATCCTTTTCCGTATAATATCCCTCTTTTACCAGGATCTCTTTCAGCTTCTCTGTATCTATACCACGTCCGTCGTCAAAGACCTCGATGTAAACCATCTGATTGCGATAATAGGCATCGATTGTAATGGTACCACGACGGGGTTTTCCGCGCCGCTCCCTCTCCTCGGGCGTCTCAATCCCATGGGCTACTGCATTTCTGAGAATGTGCAGCATGGGTTCGTAAAGTTGTTCAAGAATGTAACGGTCAAGCTCTGTCTCCCCTCCGTGTATAAGCAGCCTCACCTCTTTACCCAGTTGTTTCGCATGATCTCTTACTGCCCTGGGAAAGCGATTAAAGAGCTGCACCAGGGGAAGCATTCGGATCCTCATGACCGAATCCTGAAGCTCGGTCGTAAGCCGGCCGAAAAGGCTCAGAGCATCCTGGAAACGATCCCTCAGAGCGGTTAGCATCCGCCCTTCATCGGACCTTAACCTTCCAATTCTCCTCCATTCCTCTATAAACGCATCGAGCTGACGCACCAGAACATCGAACTCCGACCGCCTGATAACAAGCTCGCCAACCCTATTTAACAACTGATCCACTTTAATCGGGTCCACTTTGAGAAGCTGAGGCGCCAGTACCTCTTCTTCGGGTTCTCTTGGCTCAACTACCTCCTCTACGTCATACTCGAGCTCAGGTTCTCTTTTTTGGTCATCAACCGAGAAAACAACCTCCTCCTCTTCAACAATGTCACTCCAGGCACTGAAAGCTTCCTCAATGTGCCTATCGAGCATGCTCAGAGCATCGGTCAGCTCTTCTTCCTCAACCTCAGGAATCTCCGGTTCCTCTTCTATCTCTTCGGGAACCTCAACGGATACCCCAATCAGCTCCCTGAATCCCGAGCCATCAAACCCGGGGACCATACGCTCCAGGTCTTTTAGATACCGATCGGTCATCTCATACAAGCCATCCGCTGAGAAGTCTCCCTGCAACCCATCGGTAAGGTCCTTCTTCCAGCGTTCAAAGAGATGAACGAGAGGTTCATGGTCCATGTATCTACCGCTACCTTCCAGGCGCTCAAAGACGGTGCTCAACTCCTCAAGATCCGGCTTCTCCTGCCTATCGACGAATCTTCTTAACAGACTGAACAAAGTATCAAGCCTCTCCTGAAGGGTTTCCAGAAAAATTTCATAAAGCTCGGGGTCATATTCGTCGGGATTAATGACGTCGGGGCTTTTTTGCACGTCCGCCGGGGTTTCAGCAGTTTTTTTGCTTTCTTCCGATACGAGAATAACCTCAGGGCTATCGAAGTTATCCACAACGGCAACCACATCAGCCGGCACTTCTTCATCTTCCCCCTTAGTGGCGATCGTACTTAGGCATCCTTTCAGGTAATCAAGCACACGGAAAAGAGCATCCCTTTGAACACCGGAGATCGGTTTTCGATTTTTAACATAGGGCTGGAGAGCATCCTCCAGCCTGTGGAGGATACTCCCCAGATGTTGAAAACCCATGTAATAGGACGAACCTTTAAGGCTATGCACGGCCCGGTACAATCGCCCGAGCACTTCCTCGTCGTCTTCTTTCTCTTCAAGGCGCAGAAGCGCCTGTTCCAGGCTGTCGACGTGCATCCTCGCATCATCGAGAAACTCTTCAACCAGATCGGACACCATATCATTACTCCCTGCAACTCAGTAATATCCTGTGTCAACCTCCGGCTCTCTAAGCCTCATCATCGAGGCCGGATTGAGAAACCCGCTCCGTGCCCGAGCCTTTCGATTCAATTTCACCAACCTTGAACTGAGAAAGGAGCTGGGCGAACTCGGTCATGACGCTGGACAGCCGTTCCGTAAGCTCATGAGAACGTTCGGCACCGATAGCATTGCGGCGTGCAAGGGACGCTACCTGATTCATTGTTTCTTCGAGGTTTCTGGCTCTTTCCTGCTGGCTCGTCGTGAGCTCAACAATGTTCGCTGCTCTCTCGTTGGCCTGTACAACCTCGTTGGTTACCTGCTCCGCTCCACGGGCATTCTCCCGTGTTGCCGCGTCCACTTCCTGAGATATGGTCCGTATTTCCATAACCATCTCGGCCACCTTATCGCGGCGCACAACCTGCTCGCTCGTCAGATTGGCAATTTCTTCGGCAAGAGCGCTTAACCGCTCCATAGCAGCGGCTATTCTCTCTACCTCTTTACCCTGATCCTGAGTGGCAAGATTTATCTCATGAGTGAGAACATTTGTGCGCTCCGAAGCCGTCACTATGCCCTTCAGAACGTCCCTTGACGAATAGGCCAGATTTGTACCCTCTTGTACCTTCTGATAGCTGTCCTTTGCCAAAAAGGCGATCTCCTTGGCGGCCTGTGCCGTCCTTTCGGCAAGCTTTCTGACCTCGTCTGCTACGACGGCGAAGCCCCGCCCGTGCTCTCCGGCTCTGGCCGCCTCTATCGCAGCGTTCAGGGCCAGCAGATTTGTCTGATCGGCGATATCGGAAATGATTTCAACTATCTCGGTAACCCTTTCACTGCTTTCCGCTATAACCTTCATGCGCTCAACCATCTGTTCAATGGTATTCTGGCCGTTCGTGGCCGTTTCATAGGCTTCCTGCGACTGACGGGCCGTTTCCTGAGTGCGCTCAGCTATCTTTCTGATAGCCGATCTCATCTGCTCAACGGCGTGTGCGGTTTCCTCAACGGCTTCAAGCTGGCGACCCGTCTTGCTGGCAATGCTTTCATCGGCTTCGCTCATCTCACGGATGTAGTCGAGAACATGAGCCACCCGCTCGGCCTGTTTTGCCGCCGCCCGGGCAATTTCCTGAGTACTTGCGGCCATCTGTGTGAGAGACGTTGCAATGCCGTCGTAGTACTGCTGGCTTTCCTGAGCGTTCTTCTGGCTTTCCTCGGCAGATTTCCGCATTTGTTCAACGCGGTTCAACACATCCTGAATCTGCTCGGCCTGTTTTTCCGCATTCCTGGCAATCTGCATTGAAATGGTTTTTACCTGCTCTACTGCCTGAGTTACCTGATCACGCCCACGGAAAATACCGATGAAGGTCTGTCGCAACCTGCCCAGAAGACTGTTAAAAGACTTTGCCATCTGGGCAATTTCATCCTGAGACCCCACCTCAACCCTTCGGGTAAAGTCGAGAGTGTCCGTTATTTCGGTCATCGTGTTTACCAGATTGAGAATGGGACGGCTGATCAGGGCCGTAATGATAAAGGCAACGACGGCAATGAAAACCAGATAAAAACCAGTTACGGCGTAAAATTGTACTTTCACACGGGGGAGCATGGCGTAAAGCTCATCGACGTCGGCGCCAAAACCGTAAACCCAGCCCAGGCCTTTAAACTTACCGTAACCCTCTCCCCTCTGCAGGCCGATGACCTTTTCAGCCACCTTACCGGTCCTCGGATTTTTAAACGGGTATCGATGGAGGAGTTCCTTATGCTGTACCGCATCCTTGGGAATGGGAATTCCAAGTTTCTTTAAGGTTACTCCCACCAGATCATCCGAAATATGGCTTATCAAGGTAAGATCGGGTAACCTGATAATAAGGGCGTATCCCGTTTTTCCCCAGGTAAAAGCCCTTACATGCCTTTGAATGAAATCCCAGTTAACAAAACCGACCAGACCGCCCAGGACCGTCTCGCCGGCCCTGACCGGAAAGGCTATAAGCACCGACCGGCCTTTCGTTTCCGGAACCAGCCGTTCAAGCACGCCATAATAGTCCCAGTTCAATATAACGCTATTTCCCTTTTTTATTTCCTGAAACCAGGGAAAATCGGCAAAGCTCAGACCGATTGCCTGGTCCAGGTTTGACGAAATAACGGCTCCAGCAGAATCCACAATGGTCAGCAGATTAAAAGTTCCGTAATTCTGTACCAGCGTCTTCAGGAGATCGTCCGCACCGGCCTGACCACCTCCTATCTCCAGAGCCGTTCTTACCGTTTCAAGCCTGGACCAGGATTCAATGTCGGCCACCCGCTCGCTCATGAGCATGTCAATAGTCCGGCTCAACTGTTTGGCCGAGGACAACAGCGTTGCAGAAACGTCCCTGTCAAGTTGCCCCTTAAAGGTCCTGTAGTTAAGCCATTGGACAACCACAATTGGTAAAATGGTGATGAGAAAAAGCCCCAGCAATTTGGTTCGAAGGCTAACACCCATTCCTCTACCTGCCATGTCGCTCATAATGACCTACTCCTCTGATATCGTGTTTACCCTGGAAGTTCACCCAAGAACTTTGCCAGATTTTATCCAAAAACCCCCTCCCTTACTTTTCCTTAAGGTGCTGTTGCAACAACTTCTTTATAGCTTCTATATCAATCTGTTCCAACTGCTCCCGTTCAACCGGAGCGAGAACCCTCTGAAGGTTCAAAAGAATGATAAGCCGGTCGTCTTCTCTGACGACCCCGTCAAAATATTCGGCCCCCGTATGCTCAAGAACCAGCTCCGGCGTGGGCCTGACGGCACTTTCCGGTATCTTCAATATTTCCGTAACCTTATCAACTATAAAACCTATTAACTTTCCTTCGTGCAGGATAATCAGCACACGGGTATATTTGTCATAAGACACCGGCTCAGCACTCCTCGAAAGCCTCAATCGCTTTCTCAGGTCGATAACCGGCACTATGCGCCCCCTCAAGTGTATGACCCCTTCTATAAAATCGGGCGCATTGGGAACAACGGTTATATTCGGCAACCTGATAACTTCCTGAACCTGAGAAATATCAACGGCGAATTCTTCTTCCGAAACGCTGAAAGTAATGAGTTGCCGCGTCTTCTCCCTTCTTTCCGCCCTCTGCTCTTCAACCGTATCTGTCCACATCGCGAGCCTCCTTGGTTACTGAGCCTGTCCATCCACCAGGGTTGAAGGCCTGTTAACGTAGCTTTCCGGGTTTGCCCAGATCTGGACCATCTCCTCTATTGTGTCCACCTCATAGCCGACTCCGGCCTTTCTTAAAGATTGGGCCAGATCGGGAAAAAGGCAACGCTTCGGGTTAAGGTAAAACAAAGAGCCTCCCATACCCGCGACCCGGACAAAGGAGTTTGCCACATGAGCCAAACCGGAAACCGCCGAAACGACCGGCCTGTAAGAGCCGGACTCAATAGCTTTTGCAGCAATGGCCTCGATAAACTCACCGACGTCATTATACCTTCCACCGGGACGAAACGAAATACGATCATCCTTAATCTCTATGTCGGGAAGCCAATCCGTCCCGAGAAGGTAAACTCCACGGGTCCTGACTTCCACTTCGCCCTCATCCGGCAGGATCTCCATAGGGAGTGAGTGATCTTCTATCATGTACTGATACATATGCTTTAGAGCATGGCGGGTAAGCGGCAATATGAAAATTGTCCTTCCCGCAGGATCTTCCCAGTTACCGTAAGAAAGTGCTTTAAGAAACTGAGAAAAGCTCCCCTCCCCAAAGTAATTAACAAATAGCAACCCTGAATCAATATCGCTACCGTTCCTCCGGGTGTTGTTCGTCCGGCGCTTTCGGACATAAGTGAGCTGTTCCACCTGCACACAGGCCGTTCTGGCAACGCGCTCTAAAATTTCCCTCTCCTTTTGTTCCAGATCGGCGGCGCTGTAGCTCCTTGGTTTTTCGATCACATCCACGGCTCCGAATTTGAAGGCTTCATAGGTCAGCCGGGATGTTTCACCCGTAAAAGCGCTCAAAACGACGACAGGTCTCGGTTTGCGCAGCATTATCCGTTTCAAAGCACCCAGCCCGTCAAGCCTGGGCATTTCAATATCGAGGGTTATGACGTCGGGGTCGGATTCCTCCAGCTTCTCCAAACAGTCTATACCGTCCTTGGCGGTGCCCGCCACCACCAGTCTGTTGTCTCTCTCGAGAATCCGTTTCAAAACCTTCTGAAAGAAGGGGGCATCATCTACCACCAGAACGTTGTGTTTTTTAGCAAATCTGATGGCGCAGGACGCAAGATTCACGTCTTCTTTTCCATCGTCTTTCCTGGGATGATGAACCGAGCTGACATCGCCAAAGCAAATCAGCCTGTAGATATAAGCCAGTGACCGTATGGCGCTTAAAGGCGCAGTGGCGAGAATTTCGTCAACACTTTTACCCTGATCTATCAGGCGGCATATATATTCGTAACCCTTAAAATACCTGTCTGCCTTATCATCCAGAGCACAGTTATCCGGCGCCAGTTCCAGCCTATCCTGAAGGCTTTTTATAAACTCAAAAACGTGCCGGCACTCATCCAGCATAAGGCCGTACTCTCTATAAAGATCGAAAAAAGACCGTCCAATGTTGACCTCGGTAGCACTACCGGGCTCCATGGGTTCAAAAAGGAACTCACCCCGAGCCCAGCTCATCATGTCGAAAAAAGCCTCCGGACCTTCTAAATTCCTGGCCCTGCAGAACAATACGGTTTCTCCTTCCAGCCCTATAACACCTTCCGTTCCTCGAGAAGACCTAAAATTCAAAGTTCCACAGGACTTTCCCGACCTTATAAGCCACATAAGGAGCTCGGCAAAAGAATTCCATTCGGCCTTCTCTTCGCCGCTCCCTGAATCCGACTCCCTTTCCAGACACCACTTTTTGAATTTCTCTTCATTCCAAAAGATGCAGTTCACATCCCCCGTTATTCGAGGCCAGAACCTCGAGTTCATTACCTTCCATTCTCTGCCCCATAGGAAAAAGGGAATGTGGCAGGTCGCAGGATCAAATCTAGTCCGCAAAAGCAACTCTTCTATTCTGTCGCTACCGGATTCGCCCAGAACCCCGGCAATACCTTTTGCTTCTTCAAGAATACCGGCATCAAAGTTTTCCGGGCTTACTAACCGGCAGTATTTGCCGATTTCCCCGGATAAATTGTTTTCTTTATTTCCCAGGAATACAAAATTCAGCTTCAACGCAACCACCCCCAGAGGCCTCAGGGCACCATTTTCTGGATATCAAAAAGAGGGGCAACCGAGGGCAGAGTACCCTCTTCTAACGTCTTCCAGCCCCACAGACCCATCTGTAAGGAAACTTCGTGAGTGACATCCATGGAAGCCAGTGTCTTCTTTATGGATTCTACAATTCCTGCAGGAAGAGATCCGGTAGCACAGAGTAACCACTCAGGATAAAGCACCGTTGAATGCATATAAGGAAAAGCATCGAATTGCCTGTTAATAACGACGATATCGTCCAGATTCACCGCCTTATGCTCCGCCATCTCTTCCAGCGTTCCCGTTCTGACTATACCGGCATCCGCAGCACCGTTAACAACACCAAAAACGACATTCTCATGAGTTTTCACGCTTTTAATTAATGCCAGATCCGTTACCTTGATTCCAAGATCGTTGAGCGTCTTAAGGCCCACCAGGGCGGCCAGAGAATACCGGCTCGGTACCATGACCACCTTACCGGTCAGATCGGCGGGAGCCCCGATACCCGAACCCTTGCGGGCAAAAATTACGGCCCCGTACTCACCTATTCCCTGTCCGGCAACGTTCCAGGCAGGAACGGCAATGGGAATCAACCCCGCTTTTTCCTTCAATGCCCCGTAATTCAGAAGGTTAGTAACAACAAGGGCAGGCTGGCCCGTTTCCACTTCCCGAATAAAATCGTCGTATAACAAAGGGGTTACTTTAAAGGTTTCACCGATATTTTTTGACAAATAAAGGGCAAGAGGGTTCCATCTTTTAACGACCTTCACCGGTTTTGTCGTGTAAACAACAAAAAGGGGATAATTCCTGGCACTGGCATCCGTTGTTAACAGTACAAGACAAAGCCAGACAAGACCTACACAGAGCCTGCGGACTTTATGTGCTACCATCCCTGTAACTCCCATTAATTTGCATACCGTTGAACACCGTCACCGCGCTAGCCCCTGCCTGTATCTCTTCTATTACGAAAAGACGGATAAGTCCACCAAAGGCTTGAAAGAAAAAAAGCCTTATAACCTCTGGATTTTTAAACATGGTTTAATTCTGTTCATTCTCCGGAATTCTGCCTAAAGAACAATCGTTGAAACTTATTTCACAACAAAGCCCTAAATTCAAGAAAATTTGTTCACCAGAGGAAGCATTTCGATATCGGAGGCCTGCAGGAAGCCCACCAGACCCGGGAGTACGGTAGCCTCATGAAAGACCAGATTTCATTTTGCGGGCCACAGGTAAAATTTGTATTATATTGAAACCAAGGAATTAAGAGATCTTCTTTTGAAGAAAATCAAAAGCGAAGGAGGTTTGTCACATGAAGAAGCTGCTGGCAGGCTTGGTTGTGTTGCTGATGGTTTCGGGCTGTGCCACAACGGGATACCCACCGTCCAAGGCTCAGCAGGGAGCGCTTCTGGGAACGGGTCTCGGGGCGGCTACGGGCGCTGCGCTCGGGGCGGCCATTGGAGGAAGCGGCGAGTCTGCACTGCTCGGAGCTGCTGCCGGAGCGGTTGTCGGAGGAATTGCCGGAGGAATGATAGGAAGCTACATGGACAGGCAGGAGCAGGAGTTGAGGCAGGCTCTGGCCAACGTGGAGCAGGCAAGCATACAGCGGGAACAGAACATTCTGGCCGTCACGTTTCGATCCGATATGCTTTTCGACTTCGACTCGGCAGTGCTAAAGCCCGGGGCATATGATGAAATCGACAGAGTGGCAACGGTTTTAAGAAATTATCCTCAAACCCGCATTCGCATAGAAGGCCATACCGACAGCATAGGCTCGGAACAGTACAACCAGATGCTGTCAGAACGCCGTGCCATGGCCGTCCGGGATGCCCTTGTTCAGCGCGGAGTGGATCCCCGCCGGATTGAGGTCGTCGGATACGGGGAATCCAAACCCATTGCCACCAATGCTACCGAGGCAGGCCGTCAGCTTAACCGCAGAGTTACCATCGTCATTATTCCTGTGGAGGCATAACCCGTCGTGACCATTCGTAAAGAGCGATTGCCACGGCGGTAGCGGCGTTTAGAGACTCAACCCGGCCGACCATGGGAATTTTCAGGGATTGGAAAGTATGTGATAAGCCGGAAATTCCCGGGCCTTCGAGCCCGGGAAGCAACCCGAAAGATCCTTCCCCAAATCGGAAGTCCCTGATATCGATCCCTTCCATATGGAGTGCGAAGATCCTGACGAGATCACTTCCGGTCACGACTCTGTTAAGATCCTTTAAGGCCGGTCCCTGTGAAAGGGGCGCTCCGAAAACGACGCCGGCGGAGGAACGAATCGATTTAGGGTGGAAAGGGTCTGCCGATTCCTGAAGAAGAACAATTTCCCCGACGCCGAAGGCTACCGCACTTCTTATTACGGCTCCCACGTTTTCGGGATCCTGAAAGGGTACGAAGAGAGTACATCCAGGGCCAAGGCGTCCACTCCACGACGGCAAAACAGGCCTTGAGACCATCAGAAAAGGGGAATTGGTTTTGAACTGGTCGATTTCCTTAAACAAGCTCTTTGACAGCTCAAGGACACGTATGGAAGAACCCGGTGGCAACCCAACCAAATTCTTGATCCCTTCAGGCACCACAATTCCCGTGACGTATTGACCGTGTCTTTTAAGAACCTCGCAAACAATCTTCTTCCCAAAGACAAGGCTCTGCCGATATTTCTTGACTCCTTTCCCTTTAAGAATACGCTTCATCTGAACGAACAAAGGATTTCTTGGACTGGTTATGCGCAAGGAAGGTAAAAACGTCATAAACAGCATTTCCTTTCATCGGACGGGTCATAACTATCTGTGGACCCCTCATTGGCCTTTATTGTATCTGGACAACCACATCGTGGCCGTTTACAAGCCTTCGGGCCTCACCGTTCAGGGAGCTTCCACCTCCGAGGCTTCACTCTTACGTCTTGTGAAGCTCTGGATCAAGATCAGATTTCAAAAGCCCGGAAACGTCTATGCGGGTCTCGTGCACCGGCTGGACAAGCCCGTGGCGGGGGTTTGCATCTTCGCCAAAACATCTAAAGCCGCCGCCCGGCTGAGTGCCCAATTTCGGGAGCGTATGATATCCAAAGAGTACATCGCCGTAGTTGAGGGAATTCCTGCAAGACGGTCAGGAAGCCTGAAAGACCACATCCGCTGGAACGAAAAGCTCGAAAGAGCAGAAGTCGTCTCAAAGGAAGAAGGAAAGGAAGCGATTCTGGAATACGAAGTCATCGACACCCACAAAGGCATGGCTCTCCTCAGAATTATTCCTGTTACGGGACGCCGTCATCAGATACGGGTTCAGCTCGCAGCCAGGGGTCTGACCATTGCCGGCGACAGGTTATATGGATCGACCCGCAACTTCCCGACAGGCGCAGTAGCCCTTTATGCAAGAAAAATCACCTTCATACACCCGACCCGCAGAGAACCCATTTCGATTGAAGGCCCCGAACCCGAGGGATGGCCGTGGCCGCCAAAGCAGGGAGACAAAAAGTCTTCGGCCCACCCCGTGCCCTGGTTGTGGCGGGACCTTCGGAAGTACATTCCCGCTGAAAGAATATTAACAAAGACCTTGCGCAGTGCCTTTCCGTCGTGATATTAAGCCCTGCGGCTGTAGGCCAACGAAAAGAAGGTTTATTGAGACTTCAGGGGAGGAACTCAGGAAGATGAAGGAAGGAATTCATCCCAAATATTATAATGATGCCGTTATCAGGTGCGCCTGTGGAAACGAAATCCGTGTGGGTTCGACCAGAAAAGAAGTACGGGTAGAAGTATGTTCCAAATGCCATCCTTTTTTTACCGGTAAACAGAAGATCGTGGACACCACGGGGCGAGTTGATCGTTTCCTCAAGAAGTACAAAGATTACAGGATTCAGGAATAAAAGGCGGCTATGTTCGATCGCTTAAGTGCGGTAGAAGAAAAATTCGTTGAGATCGAACGGGCGCTGGCAGACCCTAGGATATTCGAGAAACCTCAGGAGTATCAGAAGCTTGCCCGTGAACATGCCGAGATTGCCCCTCTTGTCGAAACTTACAGAAGATATCGTGAGGTTCTGCAACAACTTGAGGAAAACGAGGGGCTTCTGAGGACCGAAAAAGACCCCGAAATGCGGGAACTGATCAAGGAAGAGCTGGAAGCCCTGGAAGAGAAAAAAGAAGAGCTCCTGAGGGAACTTAAGATTCTTCTGCTCCCCAAAGACCCCAATGACGAGAAAAACGTTATACTCGAAATACGGGCGGGAACAGGAGGAGAAGAGGCCGCTTTGTTTGCGGCCGATTTACTCAGGATGTATGTAAGATATGCGGAAGAAAGAGGCTGGAAGGTAGAAATACTGGATAGCCACCCGACGGAAATGGGCGGTTTCAGAGAGGTAATTGTTAACATAAGCGGAAAAGGTGCCTACAGTCGCCTTAAGTTTGAACGGGGGGTTCACCGGGTTCAGCGGATACCCGTTACGGAAAGCCAGGGAAGGATTCACACATCTGCGGTTACCGTTGCAGTCCTGCCCGAAGCCGAAGAGGTTGATGTGGAAATCGATCCAAACGACCTCAGAATCGATGTTTTCAGGTCTTCCGGACCGGGGGGGCAGAGCGTCAACACGACGGATTCGGCAGTGCGGATTACTCACATTCCCACCGGAATTGTGGTTACCTGTCAGGACGAAAAGTCCCAGCACAAGAACAAAGCCAAGGCAATGAAGGTTCTCCGGGCAAGGCTTTATGAAATGAAGAAGCGAGAACAGGAAGAGAAAATCGCCCGGGAAAGGCGGGCTCAGGTGGGGACGGGAGACCGTAGCGAACGCATACGGACTTACAACTTTCCCCAGAACCGTGTAACCGACCACAGGATAAACCTGACTCTGTACAAGCTAGACCAGGTAATGAACGGTGAGCTTGACGAAATCATAGATTCACTGATCGCCCATGATCAGACCGAGCAAATTAGAAATCTTGGTCTCTAGATGGCAAACCTATGGCGAATTATTGATGTTCTTCAGTGGACGGCGGAATACTTCAAAAACAAAGGGATTGAAAATCCCAGACTGGATGCTGAAGTCCTCATTTCCCACGCCCTCGGCATAGACCGCCTGGGTCTCTACCTGAATTATGACAGGCCTTTAGACGAGGAGGAACGAAGTCGTATAAGGGAATACGTAAAAAGAAGAGCTCTTCGTGAGCCCGTGCACTACATAATCGGAAAGCGGGAGTTTTGGTCTCTTGAGTTCGATGTAGCACCATCGGTTTTGATACCCCGTCCGGAAACCGAAGTCCTCGTCGAAAACGTGCGGGATCGTATCATTGCCAGATCATACTCGACTGTAGTCGATATCGGCACGGGATCCGGTGCAATTGCCGTAGCCCTTGCTCACGAAATACCCTCGATAAAGGTCGTTGCTACAGATCTGTCTTTTGAAGCAGTTCTTCTGGCCGGCCGTAACGCCGTAAAACACGGAGTGAAAGAGCGAATTGACTTCGTGGTTATGAATCTTATGGAAGGATTCGGACATAAAGCCAGATTCGATGTGATTGTCTCGAACCCACCGTACATATCTGATAAAGAGTTTAAGAGCTTACCACCTGAGGTTCGGGATTACGAACCGGCCACAGCATTGCTGGGAGGTGGCCCGGACGGCCTCGACACCATAAGAAGGCTTATGAGAGAAGCATGGCGCTTCCTTAAACCCGGAGGAATGCTCTGTTTTGAGATAGGTTTCGGCCAGTCCGAGGCGGTTCTGCGCTATGCAGCCGGAATAAAAGAATATACCGAAAGGGCTATTATAAAGGATTACGCGGGAATACCCAGAGTGGTATGCCTGGAAAGGGGTTAAGGATAAGAGATGGATAAGCTTGTGATCGAAGGGGGAGTCCGACTTGAAGGTACCATAGCCATAAGTGGTGCCAAAAATGCCACGTTACCTCTTATGGCTTCAACACTTCTGGCACCGGGAACCCACCTTTTTGAAAATGTTCCCCATCTGATGGACGTTCTCACCATGAGAAAGCTCCTTCACCACATGGGAGCCAGGACTGATCACGAAGGAGAATACCTCACCGTGGACACAGCCTCAGTAAAGCTCATGGAAGCCCCTTATGAACTGGTCAAAACGATGAGGGCTTCAGTGCTTGTGCTGGGACCTCTCGTAGCCCGCTTCGGTTATGCCCGCGTTTCTCTTCCCGGAGGATGTGCCATAGGAGCACGGCCCATCAACCTCCACATAAAGGCGCTGGAAATGCTGGGGGCTCAGGTAGCCATCGAACACGGATACGTGGTAGCGAGGGCTAAGGAGCTGAAAGGAGCGGTCATCACCTTCGACCAGGTAACCGTAACGGGAACCGAAAACGTTCTCATGGCCGCATCCCTTGCAAAGGGTACCACTGTATTGGAAAATGCGGCAAGAGAGCCAGAAGTCGTCGCCCTTGCGGACTATCTCAACCTTATGGGAGCAAGGATATCCGGGGCCGGCACCCCGGAGATCGTCGTAGAGGGAGTCTCGGAGCTTAAACCCGGATCCTTCAGGGTCATACCGGACCGCATAGAAGCCGGAACTTATCTGGTCGCCGCAGGTATCACCGGCGGACATCTAATCCTCAGAAACTGCACGGCCGGACATATGGAATCTGTCATCAGAAAGCTTCAACTTGCGGGGCTGATCATAAGGGATCTGCCCGACGGGCTGGAAGTATGGGGGCCGGAGCGTACGATCGCTGTGGACGCAAAGACCTGGCCATACCCCGGATTCCCCACGGACATGCAGGCTCAGTTCATGGCCCTCATGACCATCTCCGAAGGAGTAAGCGTCATCACCGAACAGATCTTCGAAAATCGCTTTATGCACGTCCCGGAGCTCAACCGATTGGGAGCCAACATACAACTTGACGGACGAAGTGCCATAGTAAGAGGCGTTAGAAAACTTCAGGGAGCACCGGTCATGGCCACAGATCTTCGGGCCTCGGCATCTCTCGTGCTCGCCGGCCTGGCAGCGCTGGGCAAAACCGAAGTAAGCCGGGTCTATCACCTGGATCGGGGCTACGAAAGGCTCGACGAAAAGCTGAGAAATGTGGGGGCTCGAATCACCAGGGTCAAAGAATAAGACCCGCTCCATTCCACCCGGAGCCATTTGCAGCATAGCATTTCTGACGGGCTTTTCCGGTATCACCTGGGCCCCGGTGTTTTTTCTCCCCCTGACGAATGCTTTCCGAAAGAAAAGGCCCTCTCTTTATACCTGCTTCCTGCTCCTAACCCTGATTTTATGGCTTATCGCAGGCTTCTCTTTTAGAAACCTTTCAGAACCCCGGGGAAAACGGGTCAGGCTGGCAGAATTCCTCGACAAAGGGAAGATACTGTGGGAAGGGGAAATAGCTTCCTTCGTGGACCTGCGACCTGACGGCAGTCTTCGCTTTACCGCAAAGGTCGTGAAAGTATTCACCAGAGACGGGACCTACAACATCAACGAAAATATAAGCTTTACCCTGATAGAGCATCACGAAACCTGGGCCATCGGGGACCGCTTCGTGGTGAAATCGGAGCTGAGAAACTTCAACATCATTGCAAACCCCGGAGACAAAAACTTTGCCTACACAATGGCGCAGAAGGGAATTTACGGATCTTCTTACGTTAGAGACGACACCTTCATGGTAAGGGTAGAAAGGTCCAGGGAAATCTCCCTCAAAAAAGTCCAGGGCTTCGTTGACCGCATAAGGCAGGATTTGTCTTTCTGGATTACCACAAACCTTTACGGACGAATGGGGGATCATCCGGATTCCGTTAAGATCAACGGATTTCTTCAGGCCCTTCTGCTGGGTTATCGAAAATTTATCAAATGGCCTTTCGACGAAGAGATAATAAATGCCGGCGTAAGCCACCTCATTGCCATTTCAGGGCTTCACCTGGCCTGTGTGGCCGGAATTTTCGTTTTCTCAACCCGATGGGTAATAAAAAAACTATGCCCGGAAGTTTTTCTCGTCCTGCCGGATCCTATACCGGCCGCCATCGTTTCAACTCCGGCCGTGATATTTTACGCAATGTTGACGGGACTGAACCCTCCCGTTTTTAGAGCCCTTCTGTTTTTTGCAATCCCCACCATCTTCCTGCTTGCCTTCCGGAAGCCCGACGCACTCTCACTTTTAACGCTATCGGCCTGTTCGATAATAATCACCTCACCTGACACGGCTCTGACCCCTTCCTTTGCACTTTCCTTTGTGTCGGCAGCGGCAATACTTCTGATCGCCATTCCCCTTTCGCCGTTTCCCCCGGAAAAAGGCGGCGTAGAGACTTATGACATCAGAACACTGGCCCATAAGGTGCGCCACGGAGTGCTGTGGCTCCTCTGGATTTCTCTGGTAATACACCTGACGGTAATGCCCCTCACACTCCACTACTTTAACAGGTCAAGCCTCATGGGGATTTTTTCAAACCTGATCCTGGTCCCCATAGTAGCCTCGGTAATTATCCCGCTGGGGCTTGCCGTGCTCATCTTTAAGTATTTTATACCGCCTTTTGCAGATTTGCTCCTTACACTGTGTTCCCATTCCACCCTTCTCGTAATTCGCCTCATATCCCTTTTCGGCTCTCACACGAAAGCAGTCCTCTGGAGCGTTGCAATATCACCTCAAATGCTAGCCCTGTACTACCTGGCTTTCCTGCTCGTAGTCCGCTATACAAGGGACAAACCGCCGTTTTTTCGAATCCTCCTCCTCGTGCCCTTCCCCCTCTGGTTCGCCACGGCACAACTCATTAACGCCCCGCATGTCCTCGACGAATCGAATTACCTTGAAGTAGTAGTCCTTGACGTCGGGCAGGGAAGCAGCACCTTCATTCGTTTTCCCAACGGCCGCACCATGCTCATCGACGGAGGGGGATCCTACAGAGGCAACTTTGATACCGGCAAATACGTGATTTTTCCCTACCTCGCCAGACGCGGGATAAAACACCTCGACGTAGTGGCCCTGTCTCACCCTCACCCCGACCACGGAGCAGGCCTCGGGTTCTTTCTGAGCTCCTTCCCCGTAAAAGCTTACTGGGAAACTGGTTGCCGGGACGGTGTGGGGTTGGGAAAGAACCTTGAAGATGCGGCAACAAAAAGGGGAATACCCTGTTTCAAGATCGGCAATTTATACGGCACCCATGCATTCGGGGCTTCCAGAGTCCATGTTCTCCACCCCGGACCCGAGGGTCATGAAAACTTTTGCGATAATCTCAATAACTCATCACTGGTAATCCTGGTAGAATACGGCGAAACCTGCATCCTGATCCCCGGAGACGTAGATGCAGGGACACTTGAAGAACTTCCCCTGCCTCTATCTTCCTGCCGCAGGCCTGTTTTGATAGCCCCTCACCACGGAAGCAAATTTTCTTTTTCGTCCTCCTTTTACGACAATCTCAAACCCGATGCCGTCATCATCTCCTGTGGAGCACGAAATGTCTTTGGTTTTCCGCACCCGCTTCTGTTAGACTGGTGCAGACAAAAGGGCGTTGCCTGTTTTAGAACCGACCTGCACGGTGGAGTTTTACTGAAGTCGGACGGAAGGCGGTGGAAGCTAAGCCATTCCATTAAGGAAAAATCATGGAGGCAGGGCAGATGCGGTACTATTTTTTCGGCGACATCCACGGTAACACCTTCGCCCTGGATAGATGTATCCGCCACATCGAGCAGATAAGCCCCGACGTAGTGTGTTGTCTCGGGGATATCGTGGGCTGGTTGCCCTGGGGTAAAGATACCCTGCAGAAAATAGTGGACATGAATATACCCTGCGTTGCCGGAAACCACGACCTTCTCGTGACAGGAGCCCTTATCGACGACCCTCGCCAGATAGACCGCATGCAGGCGACCGCCTACAATGCCGGTACCATCTGGCAGGACGAACAATATATAAGCTTCCTTGAAGCCCTTCCGTTAAGGCTCGATTTTGCCGATTTCAGGGTGGTCCACCACAGCCCCTTTGATCTTCCGGAAAAGATTGAGGCTGTCAGAATAGAACACTTCTCCTACTTGAATACGGAGAGGCTACAGGATTACAGGGCTCTGTGGGTTGATGGCATTCCCGGGCTGGTTTTTTCCGGGCACGACCATATACCAATGATTATCGCCTTCCATGAGGACGGACGGATAGAAAACATGCCCGTTCCAGTGAAGGCAGGCGAGTGGAAGGTCGAGTTAAAAGAAGGAACGCGCTATTGGGTCAAAGCAGGGTCGGTAGGAGGTCCTTACCGGGACGGGGTAGCCGTGGTAAACTCGGTAAGCTTTGACGACGAAGAGAAAACGGTAACCTTCCATCGTATTCGCTACGATACATCAGGATTAATCGACGGGTTGAGGAATCATCGGTTTTTCAGGAATATAACCACAATACAGAAATACATCCGCACGGCCAAAGCATGGGACAGACCTTAGGACTCTACCTGAAAAAATACTGGTTTTTCGTCGGCCTCGTTACGGTTTCCCTTACGACGGTTCTGGACTGCTCGGGAAAAGTCGCCTCTCTTGGAACCCTCTGCCAGGCTTATGGACTGCAGGAAATCGTCATCTTCGCCATTTTTTTCCTCTCAGGCCTGGGGCTTGAGACCCCGGAGTGGCAGGTCGGGCTTAAGGACCTGAGAGCCATAATTGCCGCGCTCTGCATGATCTTCGTTATTTCTCCCGGTCTGGCCTTACCGGTTACCCTGATCGATCTTCCGACGGGATACTGGATCGGCTTTGTTTTGGTTGTAATAATGCCGACCACCCTGAGTAGCGGTGTCGTAATGACGAAAGCTTCCGGGGGAAATGCCGCCACAGCCCTGATCATTACCGTCCTGGCCAATTTCCTGGCAATCTTCACGGTTCCCCCCTATTTAAAAGCCTTCCTTCACGTCAGCAATCCCGACCTGACAGGAGTTATCAATACGGAAGCGCTCATAAAGCGCATGTTCTACCTGGTCGCCTTCCCGATTATCCTGGGCTGTCTTGCTCGAACCCTGGCACGTCGACTCGGGATCCCAAAAGGGTGGATGAATAAGACGGGCGTCATCAACAGCATTTTCATAATCGTAATGGTATGGATTGCCGTATCCAGATCCAGAGACACCTTTCTCGTAAGTGCAGGCAATCTTGCGATTCTGTCGTTTCTCGTGGGGCTTTACCACTCGTTGAATCTGGCCTGCGCGTTCCTGTTGTGCAGGATTATGAGGATACCGCCCGGAAGAGACATAGCCGTGATATTCATGGGCTGTCAGAAGACCCTTACCCTTGCGGTACTTCTTCAGACAACCGTATTTCCACAATACGGAGAATCTCTTCTCATCTGCGTTCTGCATCATCTGATTCATCTTTTCATCGACGGATACCTGGTGGGCCTATTGAGAGACAGGCAACCGGCGGTAAACGCCGCAGCCTAGATTGCCTCCGGGAAGCTTGACGGAATAATCCGCACTCTGCTAGACAATCAGGCACATCAAACTCTTCGTCAGGAGGATTGCTGTGAACTGGAAAAAGGCAGCCAAAAAGAGGAAAAAAATCCGACCGGAAGAAGTGGAGACCCTGACGGACAGGGTGGCTCAGTTCCTTCGAGAACACAACCGCTGGTTTGTTGCGGCCTGCGGCTTTCTGCTGGTGATAAGCGCCCTTTTGTGGGGATACCAGCGATATACGCTCAGGCAAAACGAAGAGGTTGCTTATGCCTATCATAAAGTGCTTGAAGGCTGGGAGATGGGATCCGATCGGAAAGACCTGAATCTGGAGGACCTGGACAGGTCGCTGTCCGATTTTATCAAGAACTATTCCTCTCACCCTCTAAGCACGCTGGCCGAATTCGACCGACTGGCTCTCATGGCAGAACAGGGCAGGTGGGCTTCGGTAAAAGAACTGGGTCTGGAGCTTCTTAAGAAGATCCCCGCCGAAAACCCCCTCTACCCTATTCTGCTCCGCCACATTGCCCTTGCTCATGAAAAATTGGGAGAATACGACAGCGCCGTAAAGTTCTGGGAACTTCTTGCCGGGACGGCACCTTCTCTCTGGCATCGTGACACTTTCTGGCACCTGGGTCGTGTTCTTGCGGCTTCGGGGAATGAATCTGAAGCCGAAAAGTATTTGAAAAAGGCACTTGAGGCCGATGGGGGATTCCCGGCCGATTTTATGATCAAAGCCGAACTCGACAGGATTCAGACCGAACCTTTGAAAAAAGAACAAAAGTAGAAATGGAAAAAGGCACCGTCTTTTTTCCCGAAAAAGAAATCCTTGAAACGCCGGCAGATTACGGAATCGATTTTGAAGACGTTTTCTTTAAAACCGATGATGGGCTGAGGCTTCACGGCTGGTGGGTAGTCCACCCTTTTGCAGACAAGACAATCCTCTGGTTTCACGGGAATGCCGGAAACATCGGAGATCGCGCCCACAACCTGGCTCTCATGTACGGGCATCTTAATGTGAACATATTTATCTTCGATTACCGGGAATACGGAAAAAGTGAAGGTTCCATCTCGCGGGCCGGAACTTATATAGACGCAGAGGGGGCTTACAGGTGGGTAAGGGATTCGGGCATAGAGCCCCGGTCACTTGTCCTTTTTGGGAGGTCCTTGGGAACAGCCCTGGCCGCCTATATCGCTAAAAAGCATCCCTGCGCCGGATTGATACTGGAAGCGGCCTTTACTTCCTCAAAAGATATGATAAGCCTTTATGCCCCGCATCTGGCAGAAGCCTTGCGGGAAAAAGGTTACGATACACTGGGAATTATAAAAGACATAACCGTTCCGGTACTTTTTGTTCACGGAAGCCACGACGAGGCCATACCACTCTGGATGGCTCAAAAGCTTTACGAATCCGCCAATCATCCCAAGGAGCTCTACATAGTTTCCGGAGCCGGTCACAACGACACGTACATAACAGGCGGAAGTGAATACTTTAGGGCCCTGAGAAACTTCCTCGATTCCCTGTAAAAATTTCCCTGCCGCGGGAATCGTTGCCCTTTCCAGACACAGGAGCTATATAAAAAATATGTAGGTGCTTCCGTTAAGGTGGAATTCTTAAAACGAGGAGGTCGACCATGACTCGCCTTCTCGAATCCAGTTTAAAGGAGTACTTTCGGGAGGCCGTAAACGAAGCCCTGCAGGAACTGGACATGGAGATCTCGGAACTGGCCCATTTTTACCTTGCCGATCTTCTTACACGTTTCTCTGAAATGAAAACCGTAAGGGAAACCAATCCTGTATTTCAAAACCGGACCTTTGCAGAACTCTACCTCCAGAGTCACCTGCTAGCTCCCTCACAAAAGGCCGCCGTGCTAAAGCTCCTCGGTGATACTGCACTCTTTCTTACCGGGTTGTTTGGGGACAGCTTTCGGCGGAAACTCGTGGACATAGACTATTACGGAAAGATCGGCCAGGCTTCCTACTCCGCTCTGGTTACCCTGATTGCCTATAGAGTGATAACCTGGGGAGTTGAAGAAGTTTTTGAAGAACTCAGCGAGCGTTTCTGGGACATGAAAGACATCCTGGCGCAGGTCGGGGAGTCAGGGGGCTTTATAGCAAGCCACGATGTGTTGAGAATATACGAAAGGTGGCTGAAAACACACAGTCGCCGCGATGCCAGAAAACTTAAAAGCCTCGGAATTATTCCCATCGATCAGGACCCTTATGCCTTCAAACATTAGAAATATCCCGGAAGGGCCATAAAAATGACCGCCGTGGGAACCGATAACGGTCAGCCCGTTTTTTCCCTGCCCGGCTCTCTTGAGCTTACAGAATTTGAAGCGATCAACTCAGGTATAGGCACAAAATGTGCTTTTCTTGCCTTTTAGCCCATGTTGTGACACTCTAAGCGAGCTTTTCCTGTGGAACGATCATTACGATGAGGCGAGAATATGGGTCTTAATGATGAATACCGGCAGGTATTGCAAAATCTTTATGCTCTTCAGAAGTTCGGCATCAAATTCGGGCTCAACAAGACGGAAAACCTTCTGGAACGGCTGGGAAATCCTCACCGTTTACTGAGGTGTATTCACATCGGCGGAACGAACGGCAAGGGATCGGTTGCCGCGATGATATCCTCCGTTCTTTCGGAACACGGCTATAGAGTCGGGCGTTACACATCCCCACATCTCGTTAGATTTACAGAGCGATTTTGCATTGACGGCAGCGAAGTGTCCCCTGAACTCGTAATCGAATCGTACAGGCGTGTATCTTCATGTTTTCTACCCGACGCGGATCCCCCTACTTTCTTTGAGGTCACCACCGCCATGGCCTTTGACATATTCAAAAGGGCCGAGGTGGATTTTGCGGTTATAGAAGTGGGCATGGGAGGAAGGCTGGATGCCACCAACGTTATAAAGCCCGAGGTGAGCATCATAACCAACGTGGCTATGGACCACCAGGAATTTCTGGGTTGCACGCTTGCTTCCATAGCCAGAGAAAAGGCCGGCATAATCAAGGAGCGGGTCCCCGTTGTGACGGGGGCAAAACAACCCCTTGTTCAGGGGATCATAAAGGCAACATGCTACCGGAAACGGGCTCCCATAAGGCTTCTCGGGGAACACTTTCGTTTCCGCAAAGAAGGAAACCTGCTTCACTACTTCGGCTATTCGAAGCAGATAAAAAACCTTTACCTTTCTCTTGCAGGAGATCATCAGAAGGTTAATGCCAGCGTGGCTCTTGCGGCTCTCGAGGTACTCGAGGAACGCGGGCTTATCAGGCTGAAGGAAGACCTCATCAGGTCAGCCCTGAGAAAAGTTCGCTGGCCGGCCAGGCTCGAGGTACTGGACGAAAATCCGCTGACAATTCTCGACGGTGCTCATAACCCTCAGGGAGCGGAAACCCTTAAACAGGCCCTTCGCACCTCCTTTTCCTTTAAAAACCTTCACCTTGTACTGGGCATTATGGCAGACAAGGACATAAAGGGCATATTCCGGAGGCTCCTTCCCGAAGCCGAGACCGTTATTTTTACACGCCCAAGGTACGTGAGGGCCGCCGACCCCGAAACCCTGAGGAGAATTGCCCGCCCCTACACCTCGAGGTTCTACGTAATACCCGACGTCAGGGAAGCCATATCCTATGCGCGCCGCGAGGCCGAACCGGACGATCTTATTTGCATAACCGGATCACTTTACTTTGCAGGCGAAGTAAAGGAAATTTACGGAGAAAAACCCGACCCATAACGAACTTTTTCCTTGACGACCTGCGATAGTTTTTGATAGAGAACGATGCGCCTGAAACGGTTCCCCGGTAGCTCAATCGGCAGAGCGGGTGGCTGTTAACCACTAGGTTGCTGGTTCGAGTCCGGCCCGGGGAGCCATTTTGATGGCTGTTACAAATTCTTTCAAAGTCTCCTTCCGACTCACCCGCATAAGAGAAAAGGCAGGAAAAATAAAACTCTCTCTTTTTCCTATTCTGGATTAACAATGAGACTCACCCTAAAAGGAAAAATTTTTTGAAAATGGACTTGACTTTTTGTTCTCTTTTGCTATGTATTATTGTGTGATGTTGAACGATGACAAACTCTGGCAGGTTAAAAAGGAGTTAAACCTATGATGGAAGGGTCTTCTGAAATAATGACCCTTGAGGAGACCGCAAAATATTTAAAAATAGGAAAATCTACTCTTTATAAAATGGCAAGGGAAGGCAAAATCCCCTATGTGAAAATTGAACTGGGAAGAAATAACAAAGTAATAATCCGGCTTCCTTATAATCAGGAATTGATAAATAAGCTAAAAACAATTTCTGGAAGGAGATGGAATCCAAAGGAGAAATACTGGGAAGTCCCTTATGATGAAAACTTAATATCAAAACTGCAAGCCCTTTTTGGAGAAAATCTTGTTGTTGACCCTTATTTCTATCTTATGCCTTTACAAAAAGAACTTTTGATAAGAAAGTATTCCAAAAGAACGATTAAGTCTTATATGAAATATAACAGGGATTTTCTATTATTTGCCGGAAAGAAACCAGAGGAAATAGAAAATGATGATATCAAGAAATACCTTTACTATATGGTAGAACAAAAGAAGGTAGCTACTTCTACTTTAAACATTGTGATAAATGCTTTGAGGTTCTTTTATGGAGAGGTTTTGAATAAAAGGTTCATTTACGAAGTAAAGCGCCCAAAAAAGGACAAGAAATTACCTGTAGTTTTAAGCAGAGGAGAGGTTATGAAAATTCTGCAATCTCCTTCTAATATCAAACATAAAGCGATACTTACACTTGTATATTCTGCCGGTTTAAGAGTTGGGGAAGTGGTCAGACTTAAACCCGAAGATATTGATTCTGATAGGAAACTTATCCATATCAGAGGGAGTAAAGGAAGGAAAGACAGATATACTCTCCTTTCAGATATAGCTTTGAAGATTTTAACTCAAGTTTTCCATTTTTTGTAAATGCCTACTGGAACTTCTAGAGTTTTCAAAGATTTATTGTTCCACATAGTGTAACTGTATATATGAATCCGTTTTATTCTTGACGTGTATGGAAGTGGTCTGTAAAATGTAATTGCTATGGGAACAAAAGGAACCGGAACAATAATAGCAAGAAAACGGGGCAACAGGAAATATTACTATTACTCCCGATCGTACCGTGTAAAGGTCGATCCCAATGCTACGGGAAAGACCAGGGGATCGGGAAAGAGCAAGGTTGTGACCCAGCAGGTTTACCTGGGCACTGCAGAAGATATATTGAAGCTGATTGAAGAAGCCCG